>NZ_BAABFR010000269.1:0-509 GCF_039541155.1 Tsukamurella soli | reverse complement strand
CACCGCCCTGCCCGCGGCCGTCCCTGCCGCCAGCCCCGTCGTCACCAGCACCGCCGACTCGTCGAGCGTGGCCGCAGCAGCGGTTCCCGCGGTGCCTACCGGCCAGGCGGCGGCCGCGCCGGCCACGGCTTCGCCGGCCGTGAGTTCGCCCGGCTACTCGACCCCGGGACAGATCGGTTATGCGCTGCACAAGGCCCTCGGTGTGGGTGGCTCCACTGGGTCGACAGGCTCGACCGGGACCAGCGGCTCGTCGAGCTCGGCCGGCACCACCAGTTCGTCCAGCTCGGTGGGACTGGGTTCCAGCACATCGTCGGGCACCTCCGGGACGTCCTCGTCGGGCACCTCCTCGTCGGGCACTACCTCGTCGGGGACGTCCTCGTCGCACGTGTCGTCGTCCGGTGGCGGTTCGTCGTCCGGCGGGTCGCACAGCAGCGGCGGGTCGGGCGGGTCCCACGGCGGCGGCCGGTGAGCGCGGCGCTCGGGTGGGCGGGCGCCCACCCGAGCGCGAG
>NZ_BAABFR010000268.1:0-542 GCF_039541155.1 Tsukamurella soli | reverse complement strand
GGCGCGCGGACCGGGCGAGCGGGTCGCGGGCGAGTTCGACGTCGGAGTCCGCGACGCCCGCGATCCGCGGCGAGCGGGCCCTGACCTCGGCACGCGGCGCGATGATGTCGGCGGCCCAGGCTGAGTCGACGAGTGCCTGCGTCTCGGGGGTCCGGGCGAATCCGCCGATCAGCATGGCGCAGCGCTGCTGGTGCGCGCGCAGCGCGAGCACCTCGCGGGTGTGCGGGTACGGGGCGCGGGGCTCGTCGAGGGATTCGTCACCGTCGTCCCACAGCACGAGCAGGCCGAGGTCAGGCAACGGCGCGAAGGCAGCGCTGCGAGTGCCGAGCACGACGCGGGCGGTGCCGGTGAGCGCGGCCAGCCACCGTCGGTAGCGAGCGGCGGGGCCGAGACCCGCGGCGAGCACGACCACGTCCGCGGTGGGCACGTCGGCGAACGCGGCAGCGAGCCGGTCGAGATCGGTCTGGTCGGGGACGATCAGCAGCGCCCGGCGCCCGGCGGCGACGGTGGCCGCGGCGACCTCGGCGAGCCGCGCCGCCCAG
>NZ_BAABFR010000267.1:0-543 GCF_039541155.1 Tsukamurella soli | reverse complement strand
GACTTGGACCAGCGGCGCGCCGCCGAGTGTCGCCGCCGCATGGTCGCCGCTGTGCTGACCGACTGCGCGGCGCGCGACGCGCTCGAGGCCGCGCTGCTGGACGCCACGGTCGACGCCGGTCCGTCGTGACCGCCCGCGTGCTGGTGTGTGGGCAGGACCGCCGCGAGACGACGGAGGTGGCCGGCGCGCTGTCGGGCGTCGACGGTGTCGAGCTGGTCACCGCCGTGGTGGGTGCGGACGGCGCTGTGGCGGGTCGCGACGGTGCCGCCGGTGACCCCGCCGTGGGGGACTACGCGGCGGGCGTCTACGTCCTGACCTCCGCTGCGCCCGCCGATGCGGTCGACGCCGCGGCCTTCGCCCGCCTACAGGCGTTGACCGGCGCCGTGATCGCGGTGGCCACGGGCGCCGACCGGTACCAGGACGCCGAGCTGGTGCGGTCGGCGTCGGCGCGGCGCCTGGCCATCCCGGCGGTGCACCCCGTCGACCCCGGGTCCGACGCCGGCGTCGCGGATGTGCGCGCGGCCCTCGCCAAGTCGGATCGTA
>NZ_BAABFR010000266.1:0-569 GCF_039541155.1 Tsukamurella soli | reverse complement strand
ATCCTCGGCGAGGACCGCTGCGCACTGGTCACCCATGTCTCCGCCGACGGCGCGGACTTCATCGACACCTGGTGGCGTCGCCGCCCGCTCCGCCTTGACCGCCTGTACTGCCGGTAGGTGCCGAACCGCCGCCTCCTCCGCCGCCACCGATCGCGTTGTCGGTGTAGGCGTTGCCGCCGCCGCCGCCACCACCGCCGGCGCCGCCCTGGCCGCCGGTACCGCCGGAGGCGTTGCCTCCGTCGCCTCCGTCGCCGCCGTCGCCACCTGATCCCGTGGCGGACCCGCCGACGGTGGTGGTCGCGGTGCCGCCGTCGCCGCCCTGACCACCTTGGCTACCGTCACCGCCCTGACCACCTTGGCCGCCGACACCGGCATTGCCGCCCGTGCCGCCAGCGCCGCCGCCTCCGCCGTTGCCGGCAGTGATAAATATGCCGGCATTATTCTGGTCCGTCGCGTCGCCGCCGGTGCCGCCTTGGCCGCCGCCTCCGCCGTTGCCGCCGTCACCGTTGGTTCCGGTGCCGCTGGAAGTCGGATCGTAGCCATGTCGTTCTGTGGGCCAAGGAGTTGGG
>NZ_BAABFR010000265.1:0-617 GCF_039541155.1 Tsukamurella soli | reverse complement strand
ATGCGGGAGGCGGTGACGGCTCTCGGCGGTGATCCGAACAAGGTGAATCCGTTGTCGCCGGCGGAGATGGTGATCGATCACTCGGTGATCCTGGACGTGTTCGGTACCTCGGATGCGTTCGCCCGCAATGTGGAGCTGGAGTATCAGCGCAACGGCGAGCGGTATCAGTTCCTGCGGTGGGGTCAGGGCGCGTTCGACGACTTCAAGGTGGTGCCCCCGGGCACCGGCATCGTGCATCAGGTGAACATCGAGTACCTGGCGCGGGTGGTGATGGTCCGGAACGGTCAGGCCTACCCGGACACCTGTGTGGGCACCGACTCGCACACCACGATGGAGAACGGCCTGGGTGTGCTGGGCTGGGGTGTCGGTGGTATCGAGGCGGAGGCCGCGATGCTGGGGCAGCCGGTGTCGATGCTGATCCCGCGGGTGGTGGGGTTCAAGCTGACCGGGGAGATCAAGCCGGGTGTGACGGCCACCGATGTGGTGTTGACGGTGACGGACATGCTGCGTCGGCACGGGGTGGTCGGCAAGTTCGTCGAGTTCTACGGTGAGGGTGTCGCCGAGGTGCCGCTGGCCAACCGTGCGACGTTGGGCAACATGAGCCCGGAGTTCGGGTC
>NZ_BAABFR010000264.1:0-623 GCF_039541155.1 Tsukamurella soli | reverse complement strand
CCTATTCTTCGTCGTCGTCGAGCTTGACGGCGAGGACCGGGATCGGGCTGTGCAGCAGCAGGCGCTGGCTGACCGAGCCGAGCACCGCCTTACCGAGCGGGCTGCGGCGCTTGACACCGATCACCAGACGCGACGGCTGACGATCGGTGATCTCGTCCAGGACCGCGTCCACCGGATCCCGGTCGTCACGCCCCACCCGATCCACCACGGTGATATCCACATCCGGATCGACACCGGACACGTCGAGCGAGGTCAGCCCGAGATTGACGACGACGAGATCCGTACCGAACCCCTTCGCCTCACCCACAGCCGACGCGAGCGCCAGACGACCCTCCGGGTTATCAGTGACTGCAACGATGACCGTCACAACTCTCCTCTCCTGAAACAGTACGACACGATCCGACTACCGGAAGTCACCACGAGAGAACGACTCCTCCAACTCCTCCAACGACCGACCACTGGTATTCGGCAGAAACCTCCACGTCAAATACGACATCACCGCATTGATCACAAAAAACGTCGCATACGTCCCCGTGATATGCAGATACGACACCATCGTCGGGAACACCTGACCGATCACCGCATTCGTCGACCACCCCAACAACACCGACACACCCATACCG
>NZ_BAABFR010000263.1:0-702 GCF_039541155.1 Tsukamurella soli | reverse complement strand
GTGGTCGGCGCGGCGGCGGACGGCGCACCGGGCGCGACGGGGGCCGCAGCCGTGGTGGGCCCGGCGGAGGGGGCCGACGTGGGTCCGTTGGTGACTGTGGGGCTCCCGGGGTTCATGGTGACCAATTGTTCCCCGAGGGCGCGCGGTTGCCCGGGAGCGCCGCTCGTCGGCGCGCCGGATTGGCCGGTCGGGGCGTTGAGCGGTGCGGGTGCGGTCCCGGTCGCGGCCGCCGGGGTACCGAACACCGTGACCCCGCCGCGCTTGTCGCGCATCAGGACCGGCAGGTCACCCGCGGGCACCATCCCGAGGCCGACAGCGCGCTGCGCGAGGTCCGGGGCGCTCTGTCCGGCCTTCACGTCGCGCTCGAGGCCCGCCTTCTTCTCCTCCAGGGCCTGATTCACCGAGAGCTGTCGCCCCAGCTCGTACGACTTCTCCGCGCTGCCCGTCGATAGGTACAGCGTGAGTGCCAGACCAGCGGCGATCAGTGCGAACACCGCAACCATGAACGGGATCCGGCGGGCTACGCGGGCCGGCGCCGACGGGATCCTCGCCACCAACCGGCGCGCGGAGTAGCCGCCCTCGCGGTGTCTGCGCAGCGCCCGCTCGCTCGGCGTCTCCTTGACCGCTCCCCCGGACCGCACGGCCTGCGCCGTCTCCTGGCGCCGCTTGTCGCGCCGCTCGATCGCCCGCTGGGCCGCGGCG
>NZ_BAABFR010000262.1:0-706 GCF_039541155.1 Tsukamurella soli | reverse complement strand
GCGGCGGATGAGCTCGGCGTCGTCGCGGCGGTCGGGCTCGCCGCGTGGATCCGAGATGGTTGGAGCTGCGTGATCGCGCGGGCAAGCGAGCTGCTGAACGCGGGGAGCGTCGGATGAGCTGGACCAGGTGGAAGGGGCTCCTCGCGCTCGCGGTGGTCGCCAGCATGGCTGGGAACATCACGCACGCCGTACTCACGGCGCCTAACGTCTACGGATGGGGTGCCGCGGTTGCTGCGTCGCTC
Organism: Tsukamurella soli; assembly: GCF_039541155.1. NCBI lineage: Bacteria > Bacillati > Actinomycetota > Actinomycetes > Mycobacteriales > Tsukamurellaceae > Tsukamurella > Tsukamurella soli. The sequence goes on along the minus strand of NZ_BAABFR010000262.1, from coordinate 464 downwards.
GCCCCGGTGTTCCTGTTCTGGGCCACGCACAACAAGGTCACCGCCCCAGGCGGGGCACGGGGCTGGCGGGCCGACTGGGTCGGTCACCTCGTCATCGCGTCGGTGGCGCTCGGCGCGTTCTCGGTCAGCTTCATGACGCTGCGGGCGTTGATGCTGCTGTTCGGGTTCCCGCCAGCGGTCGCGGCGATCCTGCCGCTCGTCGTCGATGTCACCATCGCCGGCGCGTCGTGGGAGCTGATGCAGGAAGCGGAAGCGTCCGCCGCCGCGCCGGAGCACACCGACGTCGTGACGCAGACCCCCGTCGCGCCCGCCGACCCCCGCACCATCCCCGTGATGCAGACCCCCACCCCCGACCCCGTCCCGCATCACGCCCCGCTCGCCGAGCCGACCCCATCCACCGCCGTGACACAGACCGTGATGCAGCCGCATCACGCTGCATCAGCCCCCGTGACCAGCGTAGATCC
>NZ_BAABFR010000261.1:0-713 GCF_039541155.1 Tsukamurella soli | reverse complement strand
CGGGTTAGTGGATAAGGCGCCGAAAATGTCGCGAACCCGGACACGAGGTCTCGGCCACCCGATCGGAGATGGGCGTGGCGGCGCCCTGAGAAGGCCGTTGAGCGACGAGCGGCGTCGTGGGCGGGTGCGTTTGGGGGGCGTCGCGCGGCTTCGCTGAGGTTTTGGGGCGTCGATCCCTGTTGTCGTCCGGGGTGGTGGTGTGGGGTGTGGGTTCCGGGTGCCTGGTGTGCTGCTGGGCCGTCCGCGGAGGTGTTGGGTGGTTGCGTTGGCCTTGTCAAGGCGGGTGCGACGACTCATCGCTGAGGGCCCACACAGGCGCTCACGCACCTCCGGGGCCGGCCCATGGCGGCACTGAGGGCGCGCTGTGTCGGTCAACAGTGTCGAGGTCGATTGCGTTGGGGTCGGATCGTCGTGCTTTGCCGCGTATCTGGGGGCGGCGGGCGAGGGTCGGGCCGGGTGGCGTGTTCTGGCGCGCCATGTTGCGGGTGTCTGACTTACCGCTGGACTGGACGTGGTGGTGCAGGCTGGTTGAGTTAGTCTCTTTCACGCTGATGCGAGGGCCCAGCGCCGAGGTCCACGGCGTCGCTCGCGTGCCTCCGGGGCGCCGGTGGCGGCGCTGAGGGCGCGCTGTGCGGGCGTCCGGCGTCGTGGTCGACTGCGTTGGGGTCGGATCGTCGCACTCCGCGGGATGTGGGTGCGGCGTCGGTCGAGGT
>NZ_BAABFR010000260.1:0-723 GCF_039541155.1 Tsukamurella soli | reverse complement strand
CGGCCAGGCCCACGCCGTAACCCGCCGCGCGCGCGGCGGGTTACGGCGTGGGCCTGGCCGCCGCGATCGGCCTCCCCGGCCTGGCGCTCTACGCGGCGGGTCGCGAGCTGGGCCTCACGGCGCACGTGATGCCGGCGACGGGAGGGGTGCCGTGGTGGCGGATCATCGCCTACGTGCTGCTGGCGATAGCGAACGCGCTGGCCGAGGAGGTCGTGGTGGTGGGCTACCTCACGACTCGGCTGCGGCAGCTCGGGTTCGGCGCGGCGACGACGCTGGCCGCGTCCGCGGTGCTGCGCGGCAGCTACCACCTGTACCAGGGGTTCGGCGCGGGCCTCGGAAACCTGGTGATGGGCCTGATATTCGGCGCCGCCTACCTGCGCTGGCGACGGCTGTGGCCGCTGGTGATCGCGCACGCGATCATGGACATCGTGGTGTACGTCGGGTACGCGACGCTCGGCAGCCACCTGGGCATCCTCAGCTGAATGCCGGAATCGGACCCGTACAGTCGAATTCCGTGAACGACGATCGACCGCGCGGTGACGGCGGGGAGTCCAGGCCGCCGCGCGCGTGGTCGGCGGTGCCGCCGCGACGGCAGCCCGGTCCCCCGCAGTCTGGGCTCCGGCAGCCCGGACCGCGGCAGCCTGCGCCCCGCCAGCCAGGGCCCCGGCAGCAGGCCCCCAAGTCGGATCGTAGCCATGTCGTTCTGTGTGCCAAGGAGTTGGG
>NZ_BAABFR010000259.1:0-786 GCF_039541155.1 Tsukamurella soli | reverse complement strand
CGGCCGCCTGCGCGATGCCGGCCGCCACGGCGTCGGGTCCGCCGTACCGTCGGGCGGTGGTCATCGCATCGAGCGCCGACTGGTACGGCAGCCGGGCGCGCAGCAGGTGCGCCATGCCGACGGTGAAGTTCATCTTCAGCCCGATCTCGGGCAGGCACCAGAAGCCGCGGTCCTCGCGCATCACGACGGAGTCGCAGGACAGCGCCAGCATCGCCCCGGCCCCGAACGCATGGCCGTTCACCGCCGCCACCGTGGTCATGGGGAATGTCAGCAGCCGCGTGTACAGGGCGTGGACGCTGTCGAGGTACGGCCCGGCAGCGTCGAGGTGCGAGGCCAGGTACACCACGTCGAGGCCATTGCTGAAGAACTTTCCGGTGGCGGTGACGACCAGCGCGCTCGCGCTGGTCTCCACCTCGTCGAGGAGAGCGTGGACGGCGTCGATCCAGCCGGGAGAGAAGCGGTTCTCGGGGTTGGTCTCCGACAGCTCCACACCTTCGTCACCGAGGTACAAGAGGACGACACCATCAGCGGAAGCGGAGTCCGGGCGGGCGAGGTACGGCATGCAGCCAACCTTAACGGCTAGCATTTTTCATCATGGTCGAACATCAGCCGGCGCCGGCGGACGGCATCGAAGACCCCGCCGCGGCGGCCGCGGAGGCTGCGGACGCACTGCTCTCCGCCGCGCGGGAGCAGGGCTTCGACACCGGCGACGGCTTCGACGTGGCGGTCGTGCTCGGGTCGGGGTGGGCGCCGGCAGCCGAGGCCCTGGCCGCGCGCGGCACCGTC
>NZ_BAABFR010000258.1:0-843 GCF_039541155.1 Tsukamurella soli | reverse complement strand
CCGACTTGGATGCTCTGGCGCCGCGGCGCCGGCCGGCTCGGCGCGGCTGAACGCCTAGCACCGTGCGACCGCCTCGGCGCGACCCGGTGGACCGGCGCACCGACGTCCGTGGCCTACCCGGGTGGCGGAGCGATCGGGGTCGCGCACCACCGCGGGCGGACGGTGGCGGCGCTACGGCTCGAACCCGCGCCGCCCGCCGTGTGTGCGTTGGGCGCAGCGGATCAGCGGGATGAGCTGCCGCTCAGCCGGATCGCCACCGCACTCGCGTCGCCGGACACACCCGCCGACGGGATCCACATCGTGATCCGCGGATCGCGCGTCGCCACCGGCAGCCCGCTCGCCGGCCGCTATCGCGCCCTGCTCGGACCACTGTCGGACTGGGCGCTGCAGGAGGTCACGGTCTTCGTCGAGACGGACGCCACCCGCTGCGGCGGCGCCGTCTCCCGCCGCGGCGGCGCTGCGGGGATCGCGGCGGTGGCCGCGTTGGCCACCCGACGGGTGGCGGATCTCCTCGCGCACGAGGGGATCCGTTCGGCGCCCCTACCGGCGACCGCGCTCGCCGCCGAGCGACGCCGCATCGTGGCGGGCGCCGTCACCGTCGAACTCCCGTCGGCCGAGCTGTGCGAGCGGGGAGCGGTATCGCTGCCGGTCCGTGTCGACGGGCCGGCCGTCGCCCTGCTGTCGATGCGCCCCGCGGCCCCGCTGACCGGTTCCGGCGTTGCAGACGCGGTTGCCGTGTGCGCGGCCGTGACCGCTCCGGCCGCCCACTTCCCAGACGGCGCGCGGCACGCCCGGTCGGTGCCGCCCACGCCGGCCCCCGACGCACGGCTCGGCGTGCGACCC
>NZ_BAABFR010000257.1:0-852 GCF_039541155.1 Tsukamurella soli | reverse complement strand
AGGCCGACGCGCTGCGGCGCGCCGCAGCCCGTCGGCCTTGCCCCGCACTCCGGCGGCGCGTTCCTCGGCGGTCCGCCGTGCCAGCCGCGCCTCCATCTCCACGGCCCTGGCCTGCGCCACGGCGTCGGCGGCGCGATCCCGCTCCTCGGTGGACACCGACGACACCTCCGCCGAGTCCGATGTGGCCTCGGCCATCCGGAGTCGCTCCTCGAGCTCCTCCAGCGAGACCCGCGTCTCGTCCCGCGCGACCTCGGCCTTCGCGCACTGCGCCACGAGCCGGTGCATCTCGTCGCGCGCCAGCCGGGCGACCTGGCCCAGCCTCGCCAGATGCTCGTAGACGGCGCCCAACTGGGCGTCGGACTCGTGGAGCGCCGCGAGCGCCTCCTCGGTCACCTCGCGCCGCGCGACCAGGTCCTCGGTGGCGCCGGCCAGCGCTGCAGTCAGCTCCTCGACCTCGCGGCGCGTGCGGCTCAGGTCCGTCGACGCGGCGTCGATCGCCGACTGGACCTCGAGCGCCGACTGCCGCCCGGCCGACCCGCCGGACATGACCGCGTGCCGCACGACGTCGCCGTGCAGCGTCACCGCACGCAACTCCGACCGCTCGTCCACGACCCGCGTGGCGTCGGCGATCGAGTCCACCACCACTGTGCCACCGAGCGCCGACACCACCGCGCCCCGCAGCTCGTCCGGACAGGTCACGAGGTCGAGGGCCCATCGGGCACCGTCGGGCAGCGGCCCGCAGACGACCGTCCCCACCGCGGCACCCTCCACAACCACGGCTGCGCGGCCGGCATCCGCCCCACGCAGCGCGCCCAGCGCGTCGGCGGCGCGGGTGGCCGACGGTGCCGCGAC
>NZ_BAABFR010000256.1:0-869 GCF_039541155.1 Tsukamurella soli | reverse complement strand
TTGATCTGCAGCGACTGCGGGGTGGCCGCGCAGCCCAGTTCGACACCGATGGTGACCGCCGCACCGGTCACCGGGATGGTCGGCGGATGCTTCTTGTCGGCGGGGGTGATGATCGCCTCCCCGGCCAGATCGGAGAACGCCTCGTAGGAGTTGAGTGCACGCCCGATCGGGAGTACCGACCGCACGTGCTCAGAATACTTCCATACCCTAAGCACATAGCCTTCTCGAGTGAGCACCGCACGGGAGGTGTCCGGGAACAGCCCGCCGACGAGCCGCCCCGGCCGGGACGGCACGTCCGGCGCGGGTGGGGTCGCGATCGCCGCACCCGAACCCAGCATCACCCCGGTGACGAGCACGCACGTCGTGGTCGCCCGCCGCCAGCGCACGTGTCTGCGTCGTGCCCGGCTCGGTCTCGTCGCCCCCATGTCCGCGCCCCCTCACCCGTATGTCACAGCAGCAACTTCTGCCACATGTGTAACAGATGGGATCAAACTGGACAGATCCTGTCAACACATCCAGGGTTGATCACCCGATGTTGTTACATACCGAATGCACATTCGGTGCGAAACGCCCACAATGGGCCGGTTTCCCGTTGCGGATCACCGGGTACCGGCTACGTTCAGGACAGCAACGGCGGACTTCGAGAAGCGGAGGGATCGCATGGACCGGGTGAGTCGGGCACTGCTGGCGGTACTGGGGGTGTGCTTGCTGGTGGTGGCGGCCGGGAGCTGGACGGGCGTCCCGGCCGCGCACGCGTGCCTGCCGACAGACCCCACCTGCACCCCCGGCGCGCCGGGCGGCGGAGGGGGATCGACACCGACGATCAACACCCCGACCATCCAGACCACCGCACCCCAGGCACCCACGAC
>NZ_BAABFR010000255.1:0-883 GCF_039541155.1 Tsukamurella soli | reverse complement strand
GGCTGCCGGTGCGGCCGCGCCGCGCCGTCCCCGTCCGCCGCGCCTCGTCGGCCCGCCTGGGCCTGCGCCGCCCGGAACGGCGCGACTAGTACCCCAAGCCACACGCGAGTGTAGAAACCACACGCGATCCCGCAGGGGTCTCCGCGTCGCGTGTGGTTCCGACGATCGCGTGGGTCCTTCACCCCGGGAACCGCGGGATCTCTGGTACCAGTCCGGCTCGCGCCGGTTCCGCGGTGATCAGGGAGAAGAATCTGCGGTTTCTGTAGATCAGACCATTGCCAGCGGACCACGCTGAAACCGTTGGCGCGGAACACGCTGTCCCGCTCCTTCTCCCGGCTCACGGCCGCGGGATCCGCGTACTTGCCGATCCCGTCGAACTCCCCGACCACCCCGCGCTCGTCGTCGATGCGCCAGAAGAAGTCCGCCCGGTACTCGTCGCTGTCGAGCACGAACTGCTGTTGGAGCACCGGAGTCGGCAGGGCCGCTGCGCCATCATCAGACGCGACCGCGACTCACCGACCGACTCGCTCTGATCCGCGGACAGCTCCACGGATCGGGCTGCCATGCCCACCCCCTTCGTTCCGCGCATCCGCGCGACGATCTGCTCGAGTTCATCGAGTCGCACGGGCGTCGGCCTCGACGGATCCCCATAGCGATGCTTCATACGCACCGCGTCCACCGTGGACACTCCGCGTTCGATGTCGCCGGACGCTCACCAACGCTGGACGACCGAACATCAGCGGGTCGTACACAGGGCGGGTTAGTGGATAAGGCGCCGAAAATGTCGCGAACCCGGACACGAGGTCTCGGCCACCCGATCGGAGATGGGCGTGGCGGCGCCCTGAGAAGGCCGTTGAGCGACGAGCGGCGTCGTGGGCGGGTG
>NZ_BAABFR010000254.1:0-955 GCF_039541155.1 Tsukamurella soli | reverse complement strand
CTCCTCGCGGACGGTCCCGCCGACCCGGCGGCGCCCGCGGTGACGTGGGCCCGCCTCGTGCACGCGGCGGCGCGGCATCCGCTGCTGGACCGGATCGGCGCGCGCACCGTGGGCACCCGCGAGCTGCTGAGCGACCCGGCTCTGCGGGCCGAGGTCGACGAGGTGGACTACGACGACCCCGACGCGGTGGAGCTCACCGAGGCTGTACTGGCGCTGGTCGGCGACCGCGCCCTGGAGCTGCCCACCTGGCTCGGAGGTCTCCCGGTGCCGGGCGACGACGGCGACCTGTACCCGGCCGACGAGCTGCTCGCCTCGGACGCGCCGCTGCGTGCGGCGCTCGTGCCCGACAGCCCGTACGGCACGGTCGACCCCGACTGGGAGGAGCGATACCCCGCGGCGGCGCTGGCATCGATCGGCGTCGGCTGGACGTTCGGCGTCCTCCGCGAGGAGTACCCCACGGGCCCCGACGACACCCTCGACGGCGGGCAGGACTGGTGGGACACGCTGCCTGCCGAGCCCACCGAGCTCGTCGCGGTCCGCGATCTCGACCTCGTGGACCGGTGGGAGCCGGCGCTGGCCCTGATCGCCGACCTCCCGGGCGTCCTGGACGACCCCGACGGCTACACCGCCTGGTGGCTGCGGACCCACACCGAGCTGGGTCGGCAGCGCCCGCCCGACGACCCGTCGTTCGCCGGGCTGCTCGACCCGTGCCCGCACCCTGCGGCGTCGGCGCTGGGGCCGGCGCTGTTCACCCGCGTCACCGGTCGCCGGGACGCAGCGGTGCTGCTGGACGCGCTGGCGGATCCGGAGCGCTCGCCCTCGCCGGGCGTGATCGTCGCCGCCTACCGCGCAATCGGGGAATGGGCCGCGCGGTCGGGCACGCACGCGCTCGGCGACCCACCCGCCACGGTGCGCACAAGTCGGATCGTAGCCATGTCGTTCTGTGAGCCAAGGA
>NZ_BAABFR010000253.1:0-979 GCF_039541155.1 Tsukamurella soli | reverse complement strand
GACTTCGCCGCGCGTAGGCCGGTGACGAGGTCGGCGAGCGGCGCCTGGCACACGACCACCGTCGGCGCGATGGCGCGCAGCGCGAGCGCGGCGGCGGCCGGTGAGGCGAGCTCGGTGGCGAGCAGCGCCGGATCGTCCGACCGGAGGAACGACGCCGCGAGCCCGGCCCGCAGCTGGCCGTGCCGGCGGGCGACGTCGTCGACCAGGTAGGTGAGGGTCTGGGGGACGGGCGTCGACGAGTGTGCCGCGAAGAACGCGTGCAGCTCGGCGGCCGAGCGGCCCGAGTCGAGCGCCCGCCGCAGCGCGGCCTCCGTGACCCGGTGCACCGCCGCGCCACCGGCGGACTCGAGCTCGGCGACCAGCGCCACGTCGGCCGCGAAGGCGTGCGCCATCGGCCCCGGCACGGTGAGGGTGAGGTCGGCCTGCAGGAGGAACGTCTCCACGGGCGGCGGTAGCGCGGCCGCGGCCGCCTCCTCGACGCCCGCCCGGTCACCACCGAGCAGCGCACGTCCCACGCCGGTCAGCGCGCCCCGCGCCACGATCCCCACGACCGCGGCCTCACTGCAGATCTGCCGCACCGACGCCGCGGTGAGGCGCCGGTACCAGCGGGGATGTGCGTACCGGGCGCAGGTCTGCAGGTCCTCTGCCGACGGTGCCGTGCCCGGCGGGGCCTCGGCGAGCGCGGTCAGGACCGCCCGGCGGTCCAGCGGTGCGACGGTGCTGCGCGCAGCCGCGTTGAGCGGGCCGATCAGGCCGAGCTCGCTGCGGGTGCCGATCAGCGCCGGCCGCCGCCGCAGGTCCAGCCAGACCTGCGCCAGGTCCGCCCACCGGGACGGCGGGCGCGCCGCGAGCCAGGCGTCGACGGCGGCGGTCGGTGCGACCACGGACTCCTCGTCGACGTCCCCGTAGCCGAGCAGGTCCGCGCCGGCCAGCAGCTCCAGCCGACGCGCGTACCGCTGGGGCGAGGACGGTCTGGGCG
>NZ_BAABFR010000252.1:0-980 GCF_039541155.1 Tsukamurella soli | reverse complement strand
CAGCGGCGGGGACGCGAGGTAGTTCATCTTCACGTCGGGGGAGATGCGGCCCTCGAAGTTGCGGTTACCCGAGAGCACCGCGACCACGGTCAGGTCCTCCTCGTTGACCGCCCGGGAGATCTCGTCCGGCAGCGGGCCGGTGTTGCCGATGCAGGTGGTGCACCCGTACCCGCCGAGGTAGAAGCCCAGCTTCTCCAGGTACGGCCACAGACCGGCCTTCTCGTAGTAGTCGGTGACCACCTGCGAGCCGGGCGCCATGTTGGTCTTGACCCACGGCTTGGACGTCAGCCCCTTCTCCACCGCGTTGCGGGCCAGCAGGGCGGCGCCGATCATCACCGAGGGGTTCGACGTGTTGGTGCACGAGGTGATGCCCGCGACCGCGACCGCACCGTGGTCGAGGATGAACTCGCCGCGTTCGCCGGTCACCTTGACGGGCTTGCTCGGCCGGCCCTCGGACCCGTTGGCCGCGGACTGGACGCGCACGGCACCGTCGTCGGCGAACGAGAGGGCGGCGGAGTCCGACGCCGGGAAGGATTCGTCGACGGCCTCGTCGAGCTTGGTCTCCGGCGCGGGGTGGTTCTCTTCGACGTAGTTGTGGATGTCCTTGCGGAACGCGGTCTTCGACTCCGACAGCAGGATCCGGTCCTGCGGGCGCTTCGGGCCGGCGATGGAGGGGACGACGGTGCCCAGGTCCAGCTCGAGGTACTCCGAGTAGGCGGGTTCGCGGTCGGGGTCGTGCCACATGCCCTGTTCCTTGGCGTACGCCTCCACGAGCGCGAGCTCCTGGTCGGTGCGCCCGGTCAGCCGCAGGTAGTTGATGGTCTCCCCGTCGATCGGGAAGATCGCGCAGGTGGACCCGAACTCCGGGCTCATGTTGCCCAACGTCGCACGGTTGGCCAGCGGCACCTCGGCGACACCCTCACCGTAGAACTCGACGAACTTGCCGACCACCCCGTGCCGACGCAGCATGTCCGTCACCG
>NZ_BAABFR010000251.1:0-980 GCF_039541155.1 Tsukamurella soli | reverse complement strand
CAGCGGCGGGGACGCGAGGTAGTTCATCTTCACGTCGGGGGAGATGCGGCCCTCGAAGTTGCGGTTACCCGAGAGCACCGCGACCACGGTCAGGTCCTCCTCGTTGACCGCCCGGGAGATCTCGTCCTCCAGCGGGCCGGTGTTGCCGATGCAGGTGGTGCAGCCATAGCCGCCGAGGTAGAAGCCGAGCTTCTCCAGGTACGGCCACAGGCCGGCCTTCTCGTAGTAGTCGGTGACCACCTGCGAGCCGGGCGCCATGTTGGTCTTGACCCACGGCTTGGACGTCAGCCCCTTCTCCACGGCGTTGCGGGCGACCAGGCCGGCGCCGATCATCACCGAGGGGTTCGACGTGTTGGTGCACGAGGTGATGCCCGCGACCGCGACCGCACCGTGATCGAGGACGAAGGTCCCCCGCTCACCCGTGACGGTGACCGGCTTCGACGGACGCCCCTGCGCGCCATTCGCGGCCGAATGCACCCGCACCGCACCGTCGTCGGCGAACGACAGCGCCACCGGATCGGATGCCGGGAACGACTCCTCCTCGGCCTCGTCCAACTGGGTATGCGGGGTCGGGTCGTGTCGCTCGACGTAGTTGTGGATGTCCTTGCGGAACGCGGTCTTCGACTCCGACAACAGGATCCGGTCCTGCGGACGCTTCGGGCCGGCGATCGACGGCACCACCGTCGACAGGTCCAGCTCGAGATACTCCGAGAACACCGGTTCGCGGTCGGGGTCGTGCCACATGCCCTGTTCCTTGGCGTACGCCTCCACCAGCGCGAGCTCCTGGTCGGTGCGCCCGGTCAGCCGCAGGTAGTTGATGGTCTCCCCGTCGATCGGGAAGATCGCGCAGGTCGACCCGAACTCCGGGCTCATGTTGCCCAACGTCGCACGGTTGGCCAGCGGCACCTCGGCGACACCCTCACCGTAGAACTCGACGAACTTGCCGACCACCCCGTGCCGACGCAGCATGTCCGTCACCG
>NZ_BAABFR010000250.1:0-986 GCF_039541155.1 Tsukamurella soli | reverse complement strand
CGGAGGTCGTTCTCGAGGGCTTGCACGCTGCGATGGTCGGCGCGTTGCAGTAGCTCGCGGGTGACTTCCGCGAAGAGCCGTTCGACTTGGTTGATCCAGGACGAGTAGGTCGGCGTGAAGTGCATCTGGAACCGTGGATGCGCGGCGAGCCAGGTCTGCACGGAAGGGTGTTTGTGGGTGGCGTAGTTGTCGCAGATCACGTGCACGGCCAAGTCGTCCGGGACGGTCTTGTCGATCTTCTGCAAGAACTTCTTGAACTCCACCGCCCGGTGCCGGCGGTGGATCGATGAGATCACGGTGCCGTCCGCCACGTTCATCGCCGCGAACAGGCTCGTGGTGCCGTGTCGGACGTAGTCGTGGGTGCGACGCTCGGGCACGCCCGGCATCATCGGGAACGCCGGTTGCGAGCGAGCCAAGGCCTGGACCTGGCTCTTCTCGTCCACGCTGAGCACGACCGCCGACTCCGGCGGGTTCAGATACAGCCCGACGATGTCGTAGACCTTCTCGGTGAACAGCGGGTCGTTAGAGGGCTTGAAACCTTCTTCCAGATGCGGTTTCAGCCCGAACGCTTTCCAGATCCGTCCCACCGTCGATGCGGAGAGCCCTGAATTCTCGGCCATCTTCGACCGTGACCAATGCGTCGCGTGCCTCGGTGTTGATTCGAGCGTGTCGACCACGACCTGCTCCACCTGGTCGATGCCGATCACCGCAGGCCGGCCCGGACGCGGCTCGTCCACGAGCCCGTCCAGCCGAGACTCCAGAAACCGGGACCGCCACTTCCGCACGGTGGGGAGCGAGACCGACACCCTCTGTGCTACTTCAGTGTTCGACGCCCCGGTCGAACACGCCAGCACGATCCGGGAACGCAACGCCAGATCCTGCGCCGACTTCCGGCGGCGAACCCACCGCTCCAACTGCTCACGCTCTTCTCCCGAGAGGGTCACCTCGGGCAGAACAGGTCCGCGTCGCGACATACTCCCATTCTA
>NZ_BAABFR010000249.1:0-1017 GCF_039541155.1 Tsukamurella soli | reverse complement strand
CCCGACGAAGCCGGTGTGCCCCGGCCCGACGGTGCCGGCGCGGCTGCGCGCGGCGGCGGTGGCGCCCGGCTGGTCGAACTGCCGATCGGCGCCACAGAGGACCGCGTGGTCGGCTCGCTCGACCTGCACAAGGTGCTCGGCGACGGGCAGGTGGCGTTCACGCCCGGCCTGCTCGCGGACGCCGACGGCGGCATCCTCTACGTCGACGAGGTGAACCTGCTCTCGGACCATCTCGTGGACGTACTGCTCGACGCCGCCGCGATGGGCGAGGTCAACGTCGAACGCGATGGGGTCTCGCGCAGCTATCCGGCCCGGTTCGTGCTGGTGGGAACCATGAACCCGGAGGAGGGCGAGCTGCGGCCGCAGCTGCTCGACCGGTTCGGCCTCGCCGTGGACGTGCACGCCTCCCGGGACGTCGATATCCGCGTCGAGGTGATGCGCCGCCGCCTCGACTTCGAGGCGGACCCCGATACCTTCGCGGCCCGCTATGCCGCCGCCGACGCCCGGCTCACCGTCGACATCGCGGCGGCGCGCGCCCGACTGCGGCAGGTGACGCAGCCCGACGCCGAGCTGCGCCGGATCGCCGTCGTATGCGCGGCGTTCGACGTGGACGGCATGCGCGCCGACCTCGTGATCGCCCGCGCCGCGGTCGCGCACGCGGCATGGCGCGGGACCGATACCGTCACCGAGGACGACGTCCGCGTCGCCGCCCAGCTCGCGCTGCCGCACCGCCGGCGCCGCGACCCGTTCGACGAGCCCGGCCTCGACCAGCAGGCCCTCGACGACGCACTGGATGCGGCGCGCGACGACGACCCGGATCCCGAGCCGGACGGGCCTGGCCCCGACGGCCGCCCGGAGCCCACGGACGCTCCTCCGCCGAGCGACGGCGGCGGCGCGCGCCCGGACTCGGGGCAGGGCGCTCAGTCCCCGCTCGCGCCCCACAGCGGATCGCTCCCCACCGCACGCCACCGCGCCGTCACGCGCCTGACGGTGCCGGGCCTCGGCACCGGCGCGACC
>NZ_BAABFR010000248.1:0-1059 GCF_039541155.1 Tsukamurella soli | reverse complement strand
AAGGAGATCGTTAATGGCGGGTAATCCCGATTTCGACCTGTTCCAGCTCCCTGCGGAGCATCAGGAGTTGCGGGCGGCGATCCGTGGTCTGTCCGAGAAGGAGATCGCGCCGTACGCGAAGGATGTGGACGAGAAGGAGCGGTTCCCTCAGGAGGCGTTGGATGCGCTGGTTGCTTCGGGGTTCAATGCGATCCACGTGCCGGAGGAGTTCGACGGTCAGGGCGCGGATTCGGTGGCCACGTGCATCGTGATCGAGGAGGTGGCGCGGGTGTGCGGTAGTTCCTCGCTGATCCCCGCGGTGAACAAGCTGGGCACGATGGGGTTGATCTTGAGCGGCAGCGACGAGCTCAAGCGGCAGGTGTTGCCGTCGATCGCCGCGGGTGAGGCGATGGCGTCGTACGCGCTCTCGGAGCGGGAGGCGGGTTCGGACGCGGCGTCGATGCGCACGCGTGCCAAGGCCGATGGTGACGACTGGGTTCTGAACGGTGGCAAGTGTTGGATCACCAACGGCGGTGTGTCGACCTGGTACACGGTGATGGCGGTGACCGACCCCGACAAGGGGGCGAACGGTATCTCGGCGTTCATCGTCCACAAGGACGATCCGGGGTTCTCGATCGCCGGGTACGAGCACAAGTTGGGGATCAAGGGTTCGCCGACTGCGGAGCTGGCGTTCGAGAACTGTCGGATTCCGGGGGATCGGATCATCGGCGAGCCGGGCACCGGTTTCAAGACGGCGTTGCAGACCCTCGATCACACGCGTCCGACGATCGGCGCGCAGGCGGTGGGTATCGCGCAGGGTGCTCTGGATGTGGCGATCGACTATGTCAAGGAGCGTAAGCAGTTCGGTAAGCGGATCGCCGATTTCCAGGCGATCCAGTTCATGGTGGCCGATATGGCGATGCGGCTCGAGGCGGCGCGGTTGATGGTGTACACGGCTGCGGCTCGGGCGGAGCGGGGCGAGAAGAATCTGGGGTTCATCAGCTCGGCGTCGAAGTGCTTCGCGTCGGATGTGGCGATGGATGTGACGACCGATGCGGTGCAGTTGCTCGGTGGTGCCGG
>NZ_BAABFR010000247.1:0-1067 GCF_039541155.1 Tsukamurella soli | reverse complement strand
AGGGCCGCGGCGGCAGCGCCGGGTGCGGCTCGGGCGGGTGCACACCCACCGGGGGCGGGGCCGTTGTGGCCGCGGCGAGCGCGGTGTGGAACGTGAGGGTCCCGTCACCGTCGCGCACGAGCGTCCCGACGGTGGCGTGCGGCACGTCCGTCAGCGTGTCGTCGACCGCGTACGTGAGGATCGGGTGCGGGGACAGCTCGACGAAGGTGCCCGCGGCGCTGGCCGCGGCGGAGACTGCGGCGGCGAAGTCCACCGGCCGCCGCAGGTTCTCGGCCCAGTAGTCGGCGTCCATCACCGGCGCCGTCTCGCCCGGCCGCACCGTGGAGTACAGCGGAATCGACGGTACGCGCGGCGCCAGCACCGCGAGAGCAGCGCGCAGCTCGTCGAGGATGGGATCGACGGTGGCGTGGTGTGACGCGACGTCCACCTCGATACGGCGCGCCAGCAGGTCGCGCGCCGTGACCTCGGCGATCACCGCATCGACCCGGTCGGGCGGACCGGCGACCACGGTCTGGCGCGGTGAGGCGAGGACCGCGACGGTCACACCGTCGAAGTCGGCCAGCAGCCGCTCGGTGTCGTCGGCGCCCAGCTCGAGCAGCGCCATGGCGCCCTGCCCGGACAGGCTGCGACGCATCAGCTTCGAGCGGGAGGCGATCACCGTCAGCCCGTCACGCACGGTCAGGGCCCCCGCGACCACCGCGGCCGCCACCTCGCCCATCGAATGCCCGATCACCGCATCGGGGACCACGCCGTACGCGCGCCACAGCGCGGCGAGCGCCAACTGGACGCCGACGAGCACCGGCTGGATCCGGTCGATCCCGGTGAGCGCGTCACCGGATTCGAGCACCTGCCGCAGGGAGAAACCCACGACGGAGCGGAACTCGGGCTCGAGCGCATCCACCGCGGCCTCGAACGCGGGCTCCTCGGCGAGCAGGTCGCGGCACATCCCGGCCCACTGCGAGCCCTGACCCGAGAACGTGAACACCACACCGCGGCGTGGGTGGGCGGCGCGGACCGGCACCACGCCGGGCGCGGGTTCGCCCGCGGCGAGCGCGCGCAGGCCTGCC
>NZ_BAABFR010000246.1:0-1100 GCF_039541155.1 Tsukamurella soli | reverse complement strand
CTGGCACCGCACCCGCCACTGGGTCGAGCCGCCCGCGGCCGCGGATGCGGGCACGACGCCCCGACCGTCGACGCTGCTGGGCGGTCTGGTCGACCTCGCCGGTGGCGGTGCCCTCTGGCGGGCGCGCCTGCTGCCCGACGCGAAGCCCTACCCCGGCACGCACCGCCTCGACGGCGTCGAGGTGGTACCCGCGTCGGTACTGCTGCACACCCTGACCGTCGCGGCTGCGGAGACCGGCGCGGCGGGCGTCACCGACGTCCGGCTCGCGCACCCGGTGCTGCTCGATGGCACCCGGCACGTGCAGGTGACGGCCGACGGCGAGACGCTCACGCTCGCCAGTCGCCTCGGCGGGGGCCGCTGGGTGACGCACGTGTCCGCACGGCCGGCCCTCGTCGACGACGGTGTCGCGGTGGCATCCGCTGCTGCGGTCGTCGAGCCGACGGCCCTCGATTCCGTCCTGCTCGATCCCCTCCTGCTCGACTCGGCGGCGCTCGATCCCGCAGTCCTCGACCGCGCCGTCGCGGCAGCGGGCGTCAGCGGTCGGACGTACCCCTGGGACGTCGTCGCGCTGTACCGCACACCGCGGGGCCTCTCGGCCGAGGTGACCCTGCCCGACTGCTCGGCCGTCGCCGCCGTCGACGCAGCGACCCACCTCGCGGGCCTGGCCGATCCGCGGCCGGGCGGCCCGCGCCTGCTGGTGCCGGACGGCGCGGCGAGCGTGCGCGTCGGCGTGGACGGCGCCGCGCGAGTCACCGTCGTCGTCACACGCAGCAGCGGGGCGGAGAGCGACGGCAGGCTTACCGTGGACATCCGCGCGACCGCGCCCGACGGGCGCGTGGTGGCCGATCTGCGCGGGTTGGCATACGTCGACCTCGAGCTGGACGACGACGGGCAGCCCGACGCCGCCCCCGCCGCGATCGCCCACGCGGTCGTCTGGGAGCCCTGGGAGCCCGAGCAGTCGCCCGGGGCCGCGGGAGCGCGGGTCGCGCTGCTCGAGCCCGACGGTGCCGGCACGCCCGCCGCGGGATTGTCCGCGGCGGGCGTCGTACTCACCACCGATCTCGCGGCCGGAAGTCGGATCGTAGCCATGTCGTTCTGTG
>NZ_BAABFR010000245.1:0-1123 GCF_039541155.1 Tsukamurella soli | reverse complement strand
GTCGCACGCCCGGACGGCACCGGTGGCGTCCTCATGGCCCCCTCGCAGTCGTCGACCCGTCCGGTGTCGCGGGCGATTTCGCGGACGCGCTCGCCGCGGTGGCCGATGCGTACGGCGCCACCACGCGTCGCGCCGACCGCGCCGAGGCGGGCGAGACCGCCGTCCTGGTGTTGCCGACGCCCGGCCCGGAGCAGGACGTGGCCGGGGCGTTCGCCACCGTCGACGCGCTGCTGGCCGACCGCTCATGGTGGGCGGGCGAGGGGCCCGGCGCAGAAGTGTGGGTCGTGACCCGCGGCGGCGTCGCCGTCGACGGGGACACCGATCCGGCAGACCCCGTGCAGGCGGCTGCCGCCGCGGCACTGCGGGCGCTCGCGTCCGACCTGCCCGGGATTCTGGTGCGACACGTCGACGTCGACGGCGACGGCGCGCCAGCCGACGCCGTCGCGGGGCTGCACGTCGCGCGCGAGCCGCAGGTGGCCGTGCGAGACGGGGTGATTCTCGTGCGCCGGCTCGTCCCGGATGTCGAAGAGGGTGCGGCCGTGTCGGATCGGGACGGCGCCGATCCTGCGGCGGCTGATCGGGCCGCCCGACTGGACCACGTCGCGATCACCGGCGGTACCGGCTTCATCGGCCTGCAGACGGCAGCCCACCTGGCGGCGCGCGGCGCCCGGCGGATCACCCTGCTGTCCCGCTCCGGCGAGACCGATGCGGCCCGGCGCTCGCTCGCCCGCGTCCGGCGCCGCACAGAGGCCCGGATCGACGTGCGCGCCTGCGACATCACGGACGTGGCCGCCGTGGCCGCCGCGTTCGACGGTGCCCCGCCGGTGACCACGGTCGTGCACACGGCGGTCGGATACGCCGACGTACCGTCCGCCGAGATCGCGCCCGGCGCGTTCGCGGCCGCCGCCGCGGCGAAGGTCGGTGGCCTCGAGACGCTCCTCGCCGCCGCCCCGGTCGCCGCCGACGCGCGCATCGTCGCCTGCTCGTCGCTCGCGGCGATCCTGCCGGGCCGCGGCCAGGCCCTGTACGCGGGCGCGAACGCGATGCAGGACGCGCTCGTCGCGCGCCTGCGCGCCGGTGGCCGCGACAAGTCGGAGGCCAAGCGGTCTTAGGAAGACAACCA
>NZ_BAABFR010000244.1:0-1152 GCF_039541155.1 Tsukamurella soli | reverse complement strand
GGACGAGATCTCCCGGGCGGTCAACGAGGAGGACCTGACCGTGGTCGCGGTGCTCTCGGGTAACCGCAACTTCGAGGGCCGCATCTCCCCCGACGTGAAGATGAACTACCTCGCGTCCCCGCCGCTGGTGATCGCCTACGCGCTGGCCGGGACGATGGACTTCGACTTCGAGACCGACCCCCTCGGCCAGGACACCGACGGCAACGACGTCTACCTCAAGGACATCTGGCCGACCGCGCAGGAGATCGACGACACCATCAAGAAGTCGATCAGCCAGGACATGTTCCGCAAGTCCTACGCCGACGTGTTCAAGGGTGACGACAACTGGCGCAACCTGTCCACCCCCGAGGGGGAGACCTTCACCTGGGACGAGAACTCGACCTACGTCCGCAAGGCCCCGTACTTCGACGGTATGCAGCTCGAGCCGTCGCCCGTCACGGACATCACGGGCGCCCGCGTCCTTGCGCTGCTGGGGGATTCGGTGACCACCGACCACATCAGCCCGGCCGGTCCGATCAAGCCCGGCACCCCGGCGGCGCAGTACCTGGACGCGCACGGCGTGGCGCGGAAGGACTACAACTCCCTCGGCAGCCGGCGCGGCAACCACGAGGTGATGATCCGCGGCACCTTCGCCAACATCCGGTTGCAGAACCGGGTGCTCGACACCATCGGTCTGGCGGGCACGCAGGGCGGGTACACCCGCGATTTCACCCAGGACGGCGGCCCACAGTCGTTCATCTACGACGCGTCGCAGAACTACCAGAAGGCCGGTATCCCGCTGGTCGTCCTCGGCGGCAAGGAGTACGGCTCCGGTTCCTCCCGCGACTGGGCGGCGAAGGGCACCGTGCTGCTGGGCGTGAAGGCCGTCATCACCGAGTCGTTCGAGCGTATCCACCGGTCGAACCTGATCGGTATGGGTGTGGTCCCGCTGCAGTTCCCGGCCGGCGAGAGCGCCAAGAGCCTGGGCTTGGACGGCACCGAGGTGTTCGACATCTCCGGTATCGAGAAGCTCAACGAGGGCGTCACCCCGAAGACGGTGCATGTGACCGCCACCAAGGAGGACGGGACGAAGGTCGAGTTCGACGCGGTGGTGCGCATCGACACCCCCGGTGAGGCCGACTACTACCGCAACGGCGGCATCCTGCAGTACGT
>NZ_BAABFR010000243.1:0-1215 GCF_039541155.1 Tsukamurella soli | reverse complement strand
GAACGCACTACCTTCGAGGCCTTCGAGACCGATGGCGTTGCCACCGTTGCGGTCGGGGCCGCAGCAGCAGCGGATGAATGTGGTGGCTGTGGTGGCCACGTTCGGTGGGTTGTTGTTCGGTTATGACACGGGTGTGCTCAACGGTGCGTTGGATCCGATGAGTAAGGATCTGGGTTTGACGAGTACGACGACGGGTCTGGTGGTCAGTACTCTGTTGATCGGTGCTGCGATCGGTTCGTTGGTGTGTGGTCGGATGAGTGATGCGATCGGTCGGCGGAGGTCGATCATCATCTTGTCGATCATCTTCTTTTTGGGGACGTTGGGTGCGGTGTGTGCGCCGGGTCTGGCGGTGATGTTGCCGGCGCGGTTCATTCTGGGTATCGCGGTGGGTGGTGCGTCGGTGATCGTTCCGGTGTATTTGTCGGAGTTGGCGCCGGTGGAGCGTCGGGGTACTTTGTCGGGTCGTAATGATCTGGCGATCGTGGTGGGGCAGTTGGCGGCGTTTGTGATCAATGCGGTCATTCATGCGTTGTGGAGTGGGAACGACGAGATCTGGCGGTACATGTTGGCGGTGTGTGCGGTGCCGGCGGTGTGTCTGTTCGTGGGGATGTTGCGTCAGCCGGAGTCGCCTCGTTGGTTGATCTCGAAGGGTCGTGATGATGAGGCGTTGAAGGTGTTGATGATGGTGCGGACGGAGGATCGGGCTCGGGCGGAGATGGTCGAGGTCGAGGAGTTGGCGCGGGAGGAGGAGGAGTCGCAGACGGGGGGTTGGACGGATCTGGCGATTCCGTGGGTGCGGCGGATTCTGTTGGCGGCGATCATCATCGCGGTGGGGCAGCAGCTGACGGGGATCAATTCGGTGATGTATTACGGTACGGATCTGTTGAAGACTGCTGGTTTCAGTGCGAGTGCGGCGCCGATCGCGAATATTTTCATGGGTGTGGCGTCGGTGGTTGGTGGGGTGTTGTGTCTGTTCGTGGTGATCGAGCGGGTTTCGCGTCGTCGGTTGATCGTGTGGGGTGTGATCGGTGTGACGGTGTGTCATTTGTTGATCGCGTTGTCGACGGTTGTGATTCCGGCGGGGAAGGTGCAGGCGTATGCGGTGTTGATCTTCGTGGCGTTGTTCGTGTTGGTGATGCAGACGGCGTTGAATATTCCGGTGTGGGTGTGTCTGTCGGAGTTGTTCCCGTTGCGGTTGCGGGGTTTCGGTATGGG
>NZ_BAABFR010000242.1:0-1216 GCF_039541155.1 Tsukamurella soli | reverse complement strand
CTCCCCCGCCGTCGACGCCGCCGGCCGCGCTCAATACCTGACCGCGGTGTGGGATGCCGATGCGCTGCGTGCTGCGCTGCGGACCGGCACCGTCCGCGCGCGGGACCTGGTGCCACCGGGCGCCGTGACCGCCGCGGTGGGCGACGTCGACGACGTGGACACGCCCGAGGCCCTCCAGGACGCCCGGCTACAGGCCGCCCGCTGCCCCGACTGTGCCCGGGCCGCGATCCGGGGCGCCGTCGTCCCGCTGCCGCCCCGTGAGCTCGACGCCCCCGACGCCGTGGGAGCGGTGCTGCACGTGCCGCTCGTCGCGGCCGCCCCGTTCCCGCCGTTCGACGCGTCGGCGATGGACGGGTGGGCGGTGGCCGGCCCCGGTCCATGGGTCCCCGACGGAGGCCCCGTGCCCGCGGGCGGCGGGGACGGCGGCACGTTGCCCGGCGGACGCGCCCGACGCATCGCGACGGGTGCCCGGTTGCCCGCGGGCGCGGCGCGGGTGATCCGGGACGAGGAGGTCACCGTCGACGGTGATGTGGTGCGCACCAACGGTTCCGGTCCGTCCGAACGCGACGACACCCGGCGTCGGGGGTCGGAGTGGCGGGCGGGCGAGACGCTCGTGGCGGCCGGCACGCGGGTGGACGATGCGGTCGCGTCGCTGGCTCGCTCGTCGGGCGTCGCGCGTCTGACCGTCAGCGGACCGGTCCGGGCGGTCTTGCACACCTCCGGCGACGAGATCGCTTGGGACGGAATGCCTATCGATCCAGACAGACCGCTGCTCCCCGAAGCGGCGGCCGGCCCCGTCGGCGCCCGGCTGCGCGGGCTCGGAGTGCTGGTGGCCCGCGGGACGCACCTGCCCGACGAGCCGGCGGCCCTCGACGCCGCGCTCGGTGACACGACCGATCTGGTCGTGGTGATCGGTGCGACCGGTCGGGGCGTCGCCGACCACCTGCGCGGCGCGATCACGCGGGTCGGAGGCACCGTCATCGTGGACGGTGTGGACGTGCGGCCCGGCGGATCGGTGCTGGCCGCGACGCTGCCGGGGGGGCGGATACTGCTGGGGCTGGGCGGGAATCCGCTCGCCGCGGTGGCGGGTGCCGCGCTGCTCGCGCCGGCCGTCGTCGACGGGCTCACCGGCGGCGGGCCGGCCGTGCCGGAGCACATCGTCGTCGCCGGTTTCGCTGCTGCCGACCGCTGGCGGATCGCCCCCGTCGGGCCCGCC
>NZ_BAABFR010000241.1:0-1250 GCF_039541155.1 Tsukamurella soli | reverse complement strand
CGACGGTGCCGCGCCCGACGGTGCCGCGCCCGACGGTGCCGCGCCCGACGGTGCCGCGCCCGACGGTGCCGCGGGCGTGAGCGTCGACGTGGGGGAGGGGTGATGAGCTCTCCTGTCGCGCACGCCGCCGAGCTGCGCGACGTGACGCTGCGCGACGGGCTGCAGCTGACAGGCAAGATGCTGCCGACGCAGCGCAAGGTGGACATCGCGAGACGGCTTCTCGCGCTGGGTGTCCCGGCGCTGGAGATCGGCTCGATGGCTCGTGGCGACCTGGTGCCGCCGATGGCGGACACCCTCGACGTGATCGCCGCGCTGAGCCAGGAGGAGCTGCAGAGCTGCTGGGTGTGGGTCGCCACCCCGCGTCACGTCGAGAAGGCCGCCGCGGCGGGCGCACGGAACTTCCAGTACTGCCTGTCGGCGTCGGACTCACACAACCAGGCCAACATCGGGCGCACCACGGAGGCCAGCATCGCGGCGTTCCCTGAGGCCGCGGCGCGCGCCGCCGACGTGGGCGGCGCGATCCAGTTGTGTATCGCGACCGCCCTGACCTGCCCCTTCGACGGGATCATCGCGCCGGAGCGGGTAGTGGCGATCGCGGCCGACGTGCGCACGGAGGCGGCGGGCGACATCGTCCTCGCCGATACCCTGGGGCAGGCGGTGCCGGCGCAGGTCACTGAGCTGTTCGAGACCGTCCGAGCT
This sequence comes from Tsukamurella soli, assembly GCF_039541155.1. NCBI lineage: Bacteria > Bacillati > Actinomycetota > Actinomycetes > Mycobacteriales > Tsukamurellaceae > Tsukamurella > Tsukamurella soli. Next base: position 551 of record NZ_BAABFR010000241.1, on the reverse strand, counting down.
GGATCGCCGGTGCGCCGCATGGTGTTCCACGGACACGACACGTGGGGTATGGGTGTCGCGAATACGCTCGCCGCGATCGCTGCCGGCGCCACGATGGTCGATGGGGCGCTGGGCGGGCTCGGCGGCTGCCCGTTCGCGCCGGGCGCAAGCGGAAACACCTCGACCGAGGACCTACTCTTCGCGTTGCGACCCGCCTGGTTCACGCCGAACGTACTCGCCGAGTTGGTCGACGTCGCCGAGGGATTGCTCGCCGATATCGGCGAGCCCAACCGGTCCAAGGCCGCGCAGGGGGCGCGATCCGAGGCGGTCGCATTCGAGTGGGTGGGTCGGCGATGACGCGCCACAGGTCGTCCGATGGAATCGATCGACGATCCGCGCTGCGGGCGGCCGGGCTCGGCGTGCTGGGCCTCGGCGCGGCGGCGGGCACGGCCGGGTGCGACCGCACGTCGGCATCGCCGTCGCCGACCTCGACCCAGTACTTCCGCATCAGGTCGAAGTTGTGCCCGATGCCGCCCGACGTGACCAGCACCGTCGGCGCGCGGAACTCGAAG
>NZ_BAABFR010000240.1:0-1268 GCF_039541155.1 Tsukamurella soli | reverse complement strand
GTGGGTTGAGCAGGCCGCCGCTACCGCGTCCGCGGGCGGCGCCAGGGCGGCCGGGATCGTGCGGGCCTCCTCGGCCGCGCGCTCGGCCCGCACCTCGGCGAGAGGATCGGGGGCGCTGAGGTCACCGCGCAGGAAGCCTGCGAGCTGAGCACGGTCGAGCGACCGGGACGGGGCGACATCGGGAACAGACGAGGCGTCTACGTACTCCTCCCACGGGTGCTGCCGGATCAGGATGTCTGCGTCGGCTCGGCCGCGGACGCAGTGCGCCGGCTCGTGCGTGACGACGACGACGGTCTCGATACGCAGGTGTTCCCATGCGGCGCAGCGACACGCTGCCGAATCGGGCAGGCGCCACGCGTGCGTGCCGGCAACGTCGACCCAGCCCGGCGTGGCGACCGCGCCGGGCTGGGCAGGGGGCGGCGCGGAAGTTACAGTGGTCATGTCAGGCCTTTCGCGGGGTTGGTGGCATCTGGAGCCGGGGTGTAGGAGCCCCGGCTTCTGCCGTGTCTGGGAGGTGGTCAGGCGCTCGCCGGCGTGATCCGCGCCGCGTCGAGGTAAGCCTCAACCGCTTCGGCGCTGACCATTACTCGGCCGCCGATGCGGTAAGCCGGCGCAAGATGGCCGGCGGCTATGAGTCGCTGCACCACTCCGGCGGTGGCACCGAGACGGCGTGCCGCGGCCGGGCGCGTGATCAGAGTCGGGGTCGTCATGGGAATCTCCTTTCTTCCGTTCTCAGCGAACAGCACGAATCGCGCATGTCAACTGAAACGGGGCCTGCGCGCCGTGTCGCGCGGTTTCGACTCCGTCGCCGAGCCTGGCCACCCCGGCACATAGGCTGCACCAGCACCGGGTCGACCCGCACGCCCCCTGCCGCACCCGGCCGGCCGGTCACCCCGCGGTCTGCGCGCGCACGATCCGCTGCACGGTGCTGGCGGAGACGCCGAGCTGCGCTGCGATCGCGCGCGAGCTCGCGCCCCGCGCTGCCAGCTGCAGCACCCGCGCATCACGCCCCGCGCCGTCCGCGTCAGCTGCATCACGCCCTGCATCACGCGCATCATCACCCGCGTCACCGCCCGAACCCACCGCATCACGCCCCCCGCCGTCCCCCGCCGCCTGCACCGCGGGCACCGGGGCCGCGGTGGGATCTACGCTGGTCACGGGGGCTGATGCAGCGTGATGCGGCTGCATCACGGTCTGTGTCACGGCGGTGGATGGGGTCGGCTCGGCGAGCGGGGCGTGATGCGGGACGGGGTCGGGGGTGGGGGTCT
>NZ_BAABFR010000239.1:0-1307 GCF_039541155.1 Tsukamurella soli | reverse complement strand
GCCTCGGCTCGGCGGGCGAGCTCCTGCGCCGCGGCCCGCGCAGCATCGGCAGCGGCGTCCGCTGCGGCGGCGAGCTCTTCGTCCGACGTCCGGTCGCGGTCGGCCGCCAGCTCGGCCGCCGTGTCCGTCGCGGTCTCATCGATGGTGGCGAGCTGTGCGGCCGCCACCTGCGCGTCGGTCTCCGCGACATGCAGCTCGGACCGGTGCTGCTCGAGGTCGGCGGTCGCCCGGTCGAGCTCCTGACGTGCCTGCAACTCATCGGCGACCGCGCTGAGGTGGCGCTGCTTGGCGGTGTCGGAGTCGACGTTCAGCTCGTCGGCGTCCACCGCCGCCTCCAGTGCGGCCATCAGCTCCGCGGCCTCCGCGAGCCGGCCGCGCAGGACCGCAAGATCGTCGTCGCCCGTGACCCGCGCGAGCTTGACCCGGATCTCCTGCAGCTCCATCTCCATCGCGAGCCGCGCCTCGTGCAGCGTGCGGGCGTCCTCCGGCGACGCCGCACCCACCTCACGGCACGCCGCCTGCACCCGCGCGGCGGCCTCCCTGAGGCGATCCGAGGCGGCCGCGCTCTCGCCGCGCTGCCGGATCTCGATCCGCACCGCACCGGGCACCTCGATCACCGTGCCGTCGCCCGCCGTGAGTTCGACCGGCTCCTCGGCCAGGTATCGGCCGTCCACCAGGACGTCGCCGAAGCCGAGCCGCTCGAGGTGGACGGTGGCCGCGAGCGCCGTGAAGCGCGCCTGCGCGGCCTCCACGTCCCGCTCGGCGGCAGCGATCGTCTGCAGCGCGCGCCGGTCGACGACGTTGGCGTTCAGCCGCGTCCGGACCGCGGCCGACTCCTTCTCGAGCTGCTCGGCAGCCTCGATCCGATCGTGAATCCGCTGGTACCTCGACGCCTCGCGCGCATAGTCGAAGGCGTACTGTGCCTGCGCCTTCCGCTCACGCCGGTCGGCGGCGACCACGCCCAGCTCTTCGACGGTGGTGGTCATCCATGCCAGCTCGGCGGCGCGGGCATCGCGGTCGGCGAGGGCCCGATCGCGCGCCGCACGGAACCGGTCTGCACGGGCCCGAGCGTCGTCGTGCCGCGCCGCGAGCGAGCGTCGGGCCGCGAGATCCCGTGCCGCCAGACGCTCCCGATGATCGGCCGACTCGACCGCCGCCTTCGCCCGCGCGAGTTCCGTTGCCAGCGCCGCGATCCCGGCCTCGTCCACGGCCAACGCCGCATGCGTCGCGGCAGCCTCCTCCGCCGCCGCCGCGAACTGCTCCACCCGGGCGGCGGCGGCGACGTGGCGGGCCACCGCGTCATCGAC
>NZ_BAABFR010000238.1:0-1311 GCF_039541155.1 Tsukamurella soli | reverse complement strand
CTCGTGCGCGCCCGCGACCGCGCCGGCCTCCGCGCCGCGCTCGCCGAGCTGGGCGAGGCGCTCGGGCGCGGGAACCTGCCCGAAGGTGTCCGGATCCACCGCGGGACACCGGGTTCCGGTCGCCCGGCGTTCGTGTATCCGGGGCAGGGCAGCCAGCGCCCGGGTATGGGCGCGCTGTACTACCGGCTATCCGACGTGTACCGCGGCTCGATCGACCGTTCCCACGAGCGCTCGCTCGCGCTGTTCGACGCGTCGCCGCGTGACTACCTGCTGGCGGAGGGCGACTACGCCCCCGACGACGACGCGGCGGGTGGCAGCGCGTCGGTCCGGATCGACGCGCCCGTCGACGTGGTGCAGCCCGCGATCTTCATGCAGATGCTGGGCATGGTTGCGATGTGGAACGCCGCCGGCGTGCACGCGGACATCCACCTCGGCCACAGCCAGGGCGAGATCGCCGCCGCCGTCGCAGCCGGGGCGATCTCGCTCGACGACGGCCTGCGGGTGGTGACCGGACGCGCGCGGCTGGTGCGCGACCTGTCCCCCGAGGGCTACGCCATGGCGGTGTTGGGGATCGACCGCGAGGCGACGGCCGCGATCATCGCTCGGCGCAGCGGATTCGTCGAGCACTCGGTGGTGAACTCGGCGCACATCCAGTGCATCAGCGGCTCGCAGGGCGAGGTGCACGCCGTCGTCGAACAGCTCACGGAGGCAGGCACGTTCGCGCGCGAGATCCGAGTCGCCTACCCCGCGCATACCTCCATCGTGGGCATGATCGCCGCCGACCGCGTCGCCTACCTCGCCGACAACGACTCGACGACCTTTCTGGATACGGGCGACCTGTGTATCGGCGGCACGCTAGGCGGCCCGATCACCTCCGACATCTCCCCGGTCGACTACTGGTACCTCAACCTCCGCAACCCCGTCCGCTTCGACCTCGCGACCGCGGCGGCGCTCGAGGCCGGCGCGGATGTGTTGATCGAGGTGTCCGAGCACCCGACGCTGCAGCTCGCGCTGCTGGAGAACATCTCCGAGGCCCGCGGCGCGGGTGCGGCGGCCAGGGTGATCGGCAGCTCGCGGCGCGACGCCGAGGACCTCGCGGTCTTCGCGGACTCCGTGGCCGATGTACTGACCCGCAGCGCCGACTTCGACTTCACCGCGCTCTGTACCGCAGGCGCCGGATCGACTCTGCCTGAGGGCTTCCCGCCGGCCCCCATGGCGAGGTCGGTTCTGTGGGCGCCCCCGCTGCGGCCCAGCCGTCGCACGCCCGGGCGGCCCGCGCCCACGCGGCTGATCGCCCGGTGGGTCGACCCG
>NZ_BAABFR010000237.1:0-1362 GCF_039541155.1 Tsukamurella soli | reverse complement strand
GTCCTCGAGGCTCACCGCCAGCGCCAGGAACTCACCCAACGAGTCCCACCGCAGGTGGTTCTCCTCCAACAGCTGCTTGACATGCTTCGGCGCCGAACCGCCCGCACCCGTCTCATACATACCGCCACCCGCCATCAGCGGAACGATCGACAACATCTTCGCGCTGGTACCCAGCTCCAGGATCGGGAACAGGTCCGTCAGATAGTCCCGCAGGATGTTGCCCGTCGCCGAGATCGTGTCCAACCCCCGCACCAACCGCTCCAAGGTGTAGCGCATCGCCCGCACCTGCGACATGACGTGGATGTCCAGACCCTCGGTGTCCTGCTCGGCGAGCAACGCGTTGACCTTGGTGATCAGCTCGTTCTCGTGCGGCCGGTACGGGTCGAGCCAGAACACGACCGGCATCCCCGAGTTCCGCGCCCGGTCCACCGCCAACTTCACCCAGTCGCGGATCGGCGCGTCCTTGACGTTGCACATACGCCAGATATCGCCCTCCTCGACCGTCTGCGACAGCAGCACCTCACCGGTCTCGTTGTCGACGAAGTTCGCCTCCCCCGCCTCCGGGATCTCGAACGTCTTGTCATGCGAGCCGTACTCCTCGGCCTTCTGCGCCATCAGACCCACATTCGGCACCGTCCCCATCGTGGTCGGATCGAACGCCCCATTGGTCTTACAGAAGTTGATGATCTCCTGATAGATCCGCGCGAACGTCGACTCCGGCATCACCGCCTTCGTGTCCTTCGGCCGACCATCCGCGCCGTACATCTTCCCGCCCGCACGGATCATCGCCGGCATCGACGCATCCACGATCACATCGCTGGGCGAATGGAAGTTCGAGATCCCCCGAGCCGAATCGACCATCGCCAGCTCCGGGCGGTGCTCATGACAGGCGTGCAGATCGTTGACGATCTCCTCGTGCTTGGACGCCGGCAGCGTTGCGATCTTGTCGTACAGATCACCGAGGCCGTTGTTGACGTTCACACCGAGCTCGTCGAACAGCTCCTGGTGCTTGGCGAACGCGTCCTTGTAGAAGATCCGCACCGCGTGACCGAACACGATCGGGTGCGAGACCTTCATCATCGTCGCCTTCACATGCAGCGAGAACATCACACCGGTCTTGCGGGCGTCCTCCATCTGCTCCTCATAGAACTCCAGCAACGCCTTCTTGCTCATGAACATGCTGTCCATGACATCGCCCTTGCCGACCTTGACACTGGGCTTGAGCACGATCGTCCTACCGCTGGTGGTGACCAGCTCCATCCGGACGTCGCGGTCCTTGTCGAGGGTGATCGACTTCTCCCCGTGGTAGAAGTCGCCCTCCCGCATATGCGCCACATGACTACGGGACGCCATCGACCACTC
>NZ_BAABFR010000236.1:0-1380 GCF_039541155.1 Tsukamurella soli | reverse complement strand
TGCCGGGGTGAGGGTCGAGGTCCTCGCAGGATTGAGGTTCCTACACGCTCTTCCCCGAAGGACCTCGACGTGCCTGACGCTACCTTCGCTCGCCCGGACTTGACCACTTTCTGCCGTCTCGATGAGCTCGGTTTGGAGGTGACCGGCCAGCGCCTGGAACCGGACCGGGCGGTGTTGGCGTGCCGGGTGACGGCGTGCGACCGGGTATGTGGCTGCGGCGGGGAGGGTGTCCCGCGGGATACGGTGGTGCGCAGGCTCGCTCACGAGCCGTTCGGGTGGCGTCCGACGACCCTGCTGATCACTGTCCGCCGCTACCGGTGCTCCGACTGCGGCCGGGTGTGGCGCCAGGACACCACCGCAGCGGCTGAACCACGCGCCCGCCTGTCCCGCCGCGGCCTGCGGTGGGCACTCGAAGCGCTGGTCACACAGCATCTGACCGTCGCCCGGATCGCCGATGCCCTGGGCGTCGCATGGAACACCGCCAACGACGCCGTCCTCGCCGAAGGCAAGCGGATGCTGATCGACGACCCGGGCCGGTTCGACGGTGTCACGGTGATCGGGGTGGACGAGCACGTGTGGCGGCACACCCGCCGCGGCGAGAAGTACGTGACCGTGATCATCGACCTGACCGGCATCCGCGACGGGACCGGCCCTGCTCGGCTGCTGGACATGGTCGAGGGCCGCTCCAAGCAGGCCTTCAAGTCCTGGCTGGCCGACCGGGAGCAGGCGTGGCGGGATCGGGTGGAGGTGGTGGCGATGGACGGGTTCACCGGATTCAAAACCGCTGCCGCGGAAGAACTCCCGCAAGCACAGACGGTGATGGATCCGTTTCACGTCGTCCGCTTGGCCGGTGACGCGTTGGACCGGTGCCGCCGCCGCGTGCAGCAGGACGTGCACGGGCATCGCGGGCGCACGACCGACCCGCTCTACCGGGCCCGCCGGACCCTGCACACCGGTATCGATCTGCTCACCGACCGGCAGAAGCAGCGTCTGGAGGCGGTGTTCGCGGTCGACGAGTACGCCGAGGTCGAAGCCGCATGGACCGTCTACCAGCAGGCGGTGCAGGCCTACCGGACGCCTGACCGGGCCACCGGACGGACGCTGATGGCCGAGCTGATCACCACCATCGGCCATGGCGTCCCCGCGGCGCTCATCGAGGTGATCACCCTCGGCCGGACGCTGACCAACCGGGCCGCGGACGTGCTCGCCTACTTCGACCGGCCCGGCACCAGCAACGGCCCCACCGAAGCCATCAACGGCAGACTCGAGCACCTGCGCGGCTCCGCCCTCGGGTTCCGCAACCTCACCCACTACATCGCACGATCACTGCTGGAAGCCGGCGGCTTCCGACCGCGACTACACCCCGGATTGTGAAGAGCC
>NZ_BAABFR010000235.1:0-1435 GCF_039541155.1 Tsukamurella soli | reverse complement strand
GGCCCTCCTGACATATGTGTGGGTCAGTTCCGGCCGGGGAGGGTGGGGCGGTGACCGCCGAGGCTGAGCATGGCGAGGGCGATGAGGGAGTCGGGGCTGTGGAAGCCGAACGCCATCCGGGCGATGAGCCGGATCTTGGTGTTGGTGGATTCGATGAGTGCGTTGGACAGGCCGTGCTCGATGGCGGCGAGGATCCGGTCGCGGTGCTTGGTGACGCGTTCGGCGAGTTTCACGAACGCGGGGATGCGGCAGCGCCGTGCCCAACTCAGCCACCGCTGCAGCGCGTCGGCCGCGGCGTCGTGGGGTAGGGCGAACACCATCCGCAGGCCCTCCTTGAGCAGGTAGGCCCGATACAGGCGGGGGTCGGTCCGGGCGATCCAGGCGAGCTTGGCCTGCTGGTTGTCGGTGAGGTCCTCGGGGTTCTTCCACAGCGCGTAGCGGGCACCTTTGAGCTGTCTGGCCCGGTCACCGGCCGGGCGTGGCGGCGCATCGGCGCGGGGGCGACCCCGCCCGCGTCTCGGCTCCGCGCGTGCCTGCTCGCGGGCGTCGTTCCAGGCCTCGCGTCGAACCTCGTCGAGGGCGTCGGTGGCCCATGTGACGATGTGGAACGGGTCGGCGACCCGGACCGCGTTCGGGCAGCGGGCGGCGACGATGGTGTCGATGAAGTCCGCGCCGTCGGCGGAGACATGGGTGACCAGTGCGCAGCGGTCCTCGCCGAGGATGTCGAAGAACTCCCCGACCGTCGCGCTGTTGCGTCCCGGCGCGGCCCACACCAGCCGGCGGCGGTCGTGATCGACCACGACCATCAGATACTTGTGGCCCTTCTTGTAGGAGATCTCGTCGATCCCGATCCGACGCAGCCCGTCGAACCGGTCCGCAGCTGCGTCGACGTCGGCCCAGACCCGACCGATGATCGACCCGACCGTCCGCCACGCGACCCGCATCAATGTCGTGACGGTGGTCTTCGACGCCTGAGTGGCCAGCCACGCCACCTGGTCGTCGAACGCGCGGGTGTGACCGGCGTCGTGACGCGCCCACGGCACCGCCGCGACCACCACCGAGTGGGCGGGGCACCGCACCCGCGGCGAATCCGCTTCGAGCACCGCGCGGATCGTGCCCAGATCCAATGTCCGCCACCGCCGCCGACCCGGCCCGGTGTCATAGCCGGGGCTGCGACGCCGGCACACCCCGCACCGACCACGCTCACGGCTGACCGGCCGGACATGAGCAACCAGCAGTTCCTCATCCTCATCGAAGACGATCCGCTCGATCACCGCCTTCTCGACCCCCAGCAGACTCCGCCATAGACTGACATCCCGCACGCCGTTCTCCTCGACACCTGGTTCCTGTTCCTCGACAGCTCAGAAACCTAGGCGGAGAACGGCGTGCGCTCGTTCAGGCGCGCCCGGCCACCCACAGATGCGTCAGGAGAGCC
>NZ_BAABFR010000234.1:0-1442 GCF_039541155.1 Tsukamurella soli | reverse complement strand
ACCGAGGATCCGACCTGGGAGGAGTTGGGGTATCACCAGCGGTTGACCAATGATGATTTGGCGCCGTTGCAGCGGCAGAGTTGGAAGACGTACAACATTTTCGCGTTCTGGATGTCGGATGTGCATAGTGTTGGTGGGTATGTGACGATGGGGACGTTGTTCGCGTTGGGTTTGACGGCGTGGCAGGTGTTCATCTGTTTGATCGTGGGTATCTGTATCGTCAACTTCTTCTGTAATCTGGTGGCGAAGCCGAGTCAGCAGGCGGGGGTGCCGTATCCGGTGACCAGTCGGGCGTCGTTCGGGGTGTTCGGGGCGAATATTCCGGCGATCATCCGTGGTTTGATCGCGGTTGCGTGGTATGGGGTGCAGACGTATCTGGCGGCGGAGTCGTTGAACATCGTGTTCATCAAGTTGTGGCCGTCGACGGCGTCGTTGGCGGACGGTCATCACATGTTCCTGGGGCTGTCGTATCTGGGGTATGTCAGTTATGCGGTGTTGTGGGTGTTGCAGGCGGCGTTGTTCTGGCGTGGTATGGGTCCGATCCGCAAGTTCATCGATTATGCGGGGCCGGCGGTGTATGTGGTGATGTTGGCGATGTGCTTGTACATGCTGTCGAAGGTGCATTGGCATCTGAATCTGAACCTGTCGGATCACACGCTGCACGGCAGTGCGTTGATCGGTACGATGTTCGCGGCGATCGCGGCGGTGGTGTCGTATTTCTCGGGTCCGATGCTCAATTTCGGTGACTTCGCCCGGTATGCGAAGGATTTCAGGGCGGTCAAGCGGGGCAACTTCTTGGGGTTGCCGGTCAACTTCATCTTCTTCTCGTTGTTGACGGTGTTGACGGCGGCGTGCACGAAGCCGTTGTATGGGGAGTTGATCACGGATCCGATCCAGACGGTGCAGAAGATCAATACGACGTTCGCGATCCTGCTCGGCGGGTTGACGTTCGTGGTGGCGACGATCGGGATCAACATCGTGGCGAACTTCATCAGTCCGGCGTTCGACTTCTCGCATGTGAACCCGCAGCGGATCTCCTGGCGGACCGGCGGGATGATCGCGGCGGTGGGGTCGGTGTTGTTGACGCCGTGGAACTGGTATGCGAACGATACTGCGATCTTCTGGACGTTGGGTATCCTTGGTGCGTTGATCGGCCCGTTGTTCGGGATCTTGATCGCCGACTTCTACGTCGTCCGGAAGCAGAAGATCGTCGTCGATGATCTGTTCACGGTCGAGCCGACGGGTGTGTACTACTACCGGAACGGGTACAACCCGGTGGCTGTGTATTCGGTGATCGCGTCGGGTGTCATCTCGATGGCGTCGGTGGTGGTGCCGAAGCTGACGGACACGATGGATTGGATGCCGAAGTACAGTTGGTTCATCGGGTGTGCTGCGGGTTACCTGGTGTATCTCGCCATCGCCAAGGTGGTCGGGGTCTCCGG
>NZ_BAABFR010000233.1:0-1444 GCF_039541155.1 Tsukamurella soli | reverse complement strand
GCATGACGAACACGGTGGAGCGGGAGCCTGAGGCAGCGGCTGAAGGCCTGTCGCATCAGTTGCGGTCCGCGGAGACGACAGCGGATGTCGCGGCGGCGTTGAAGGCGTCGGGCGCGGTCGACGGCCTGCTCGCGCAGATCGACAGCGGTGATCTGCAGTTGACCGGCGACGGTGGCCTGCTGCCGGGGCTGCTGAAGCTGGCGTTGGAGCGTGGGCTGGCGGCGGAGCTGACCGATCACCTCGGCTACGACAAGGGAGATCCCGAGGGGCGGGAGCTGCCGAACTCCCGCAACGGGTCCACGCAGAAGACGCTCGCGACGGAGGTCGGCCCGGTCCGGTTGGCGGTGCCGCGCGATCGTGACGGGTCGTTCACGCCGCGGCTGGTGCCGAAGGGCCAGCGGCGCCTCGGCGGCCTCGACGACATGATCATCTCCCTTTACGCGGGAGGGATGACATTGCGGGACATACAGTTCCATCTGCACAGCGTGTACGGCACGGAGATCTCACCGGAGACGATCAGCAAGATCGTCGACGAGATCTCGGACGCGGTGATGCAGTGGCAGAACCGCCCGTTGGAGGCGTTGTACCCGGTGATCTACCTCGACGCGATCGTGGTGAAGGTCAAGGACGGCGGACACACCCGCAACAAGGCCGCGCACATCGCCGTCGGCGTCGACATGGCCGGGATCAAGCACGTGCTGGGCATCTGGGTGCAGCAGACCGAGGGCGCGTCGTTCTGGGCGGGTGTGTGCGCGAACCTGGCCAATCGCGGCGTCAAGGACGTGCTGATCGTGTGCTGCGACGGGCTGACCGGCTTCCCAGAGGCGATCGCCGCCACCTGGCCGCTGACCACCGTCCAGACGTGCGTGGTGCACCTGATCCGCGCCGCGCTGCGGTTCGTATCGTACAAGGACCGTAAGGCCGTCGCCGCCGCGCTCAAGGACGTCTACCAGGCCGTCGACGCCGACGCGGCCAAGGCCGCGTTGGAGGCGTTCGCCGCCTCCGAACTCGGTGCCCGGAATCCTTCGGTGGCAGCGACTTTCGTGCGTGCCTGGGCGGAGTTCACCCCGTTCCTGGCGTTCCCACCCGAGGTCCGCCGGGTGATCTACACGACCAACAGCATCGAGTCGCTGAACTACCAGCTGCGCAAGATCATCAAGAACCGGGGCCAGTTCCCCAACGACGCCGCGGTGGTCAAACTGCTGTGGCTGGCGATCTGCGACATCGAGGACAAACGCGCATTGGCGCGGGCGAAGGAACGAGGCAAGGCCAAGAGCGGACGCAAGGCCCTCGGCCGGCTCGTCGAAGGGCAGGTCGTCACCAACTGGAAGAAGGCCATCGAACAGCTGTCGGTGGCCTACCCCGACCGAATCGACCAACACCTCTAAGCACAGCTAACAGAAATCACCAATCAGGAACTTACACAGAAAACTTGACAAGCTCC
>NZ_BAABFR010000232.1:0-1452 GCF_039541155.1 Tsukamurella soli | reverse complement strand
CGGCCCTTCCGCAATCAGAGTGCGTTGATGCGTTCGTGAAGCTGACCGGAGTGGATCAGGGACCGCAGGATGTAGTGGGTGAGGTTGCGGAAGCCGAGGGCGATGCCGCGGAGGTGTTCGAGGCGGCCGTTGATCGCTTCGGTGGGGCCGTTGGAGACGTCGACGTCGAAGAACGCGAGGATCTGGGTGCGGCGTTGCCAGAGGCTGCGGCCGAGCTGGGCGAGCTCGTCGAGGCCGTCGGGTAGACCGGTGGTGAGGCGTTTGAGGACCTTGTACATGCCGATCTTGCCGTGGCGGCGGTCGGGCTGGGCGTAGGCGTCGATGATCTGCTGGTAGACCAGGTGGGTCGCCTCCAATGCGGCGTGGTCGTCGTCGGCGAACAGCGCGTCGAGGCGGTCGGCCTGGGTGGCGGTGAGCAGCCCGATGCGGGTCAGCAGGGTGCGGCGGGCCTGGTAGAGGGGGTCGCCTTTGCGGCCGCGATGCCCGCAGATCTGCTGCTGCAGGCGGGTGCGGCAGGCGGTGACCTTCTCCCCGGCCAGGTGCACCACATGAAACGGGTCCATCACGGGTTTCGCTTGCGGCAGCGACTGTTTCGACGCGGTGTGGTAGCCGAGGAAGCCGTCCATCGCGACGATCCGGATGCGGGAGCGGAAGTTCGCATCCCGCGCCTGCAACCAGGCGGTGAGGACGTCGGCGGAGCGGCCGGGCAGCATGTCCAGCAGCCGAGCCGGGCCGGTGCCCTCCACCGCGGGGGTGAGGTCGATGATCACCGTCACCATGGACGGATCACCGTTGCCGCGCACATGTTTCCAGGTGTGCTCGTCCACGCCGAGGACGCGGACTCCGGCCAGATGCGCCGGGTCGGCGTACACCATCTCCCGTGCCGCGTCGAGGGCGATGGTGTTGACGGTGTTCCACGAGATGCCCAGCGTCCGTGCGATACCCGTGATGGACATGCGGTCGTAGGCCAAGCGTTGCAGTATCCAGCGGCGGACCCTGCGGGTGACCGACAGCCGCGGCGGCGCGAGGTGCTCGATGTTCGCGCGGAAGATGTCGGTGGCGCAGTCGGTGTTCTGGCACAGGTAGCGGGGCACGTGGACGTGCAGCCGGGTCGGGTGCCCGACGACCGGCAGGTCGGTCAGCTCCCGCTGGACGTGATCACGCAGCCGCCCGGGCCGGCCGCAGCTCGGGCACCGCGGGTCCGGGGTCGTCAGTCGGCACCACAGGTGGGTGAACTGCTCGTCGACGGCGGCGTCGACGATCGACACGCCCAACTCGACGGTGCGGCAGATGGTATCGGCGAGCAGGGACGACGTAGGCTCAGACACAGGTCCTCGGTAGGTGCGCGGTGGGGTGTAGGAACCGACATCGTCGCACCCCGAGGACCCCTACATCTTGTGCCACGCCGCTCACGCCGCGAGCCCGTCAACGCACTCTCAATCCGGAAGAGCC
>NZ_BAABFR010000231.1:0-1489 GCF_039541155.1 Tsukamurella soli | reverse complement strand
CTTGGCTCACAGAACGACATGGCTACGATCCGACTTCCGTCGGGCCGGCGCAGGCGCCCGCCCCGCTGGCGCGGCCGCTGCGTCCCTACTGGCAGCCGCGCTCCGCGGTGTTCTGGGTGTACGTCGCGGGGCTGCTGGCCGGGCTGGGCTACCTCGCGCTGCACCTGGTGCGCCAGGTGTTGTTCACGGCCGCCGGGGTCGTGGTCGCGCTGCCGGTGATCCTGATCGCCGCGGCGCTCGTGGGCGTGATCATCGCGGCGCTGGACGTCTCGCGCGTACGGGTCCTGTCCGCCGCCGTGCTCGCGCTGGCCTGGGGTGGGATCGCGGCGACCGGCATGGCGATGTTCATCAACGGGCTCGCCGGCGTGGCGATCAACGACGTGCTGGACGATCCGGCCTCGGCGCGGTGGAACGCCGCGATCGCGGGCCCCGTCGACGAGGAGACGCTCAAGGCCGTGGGCGTGCTGCTGATCCTGGTGCTGTTCCGCGCCGAGATCCGCCGGCCGCTGCAGGGCTTCGTGGTGGGCGCGTGCGTGGGGCTGGGGTTCCAGATCCTCGAGAACATCACCTACGCCTCGACCCTCGCCATCAAGGACGCGCAGTCCGACGTCGGCGGTGCGCTGCTGGTCTCGGGGGTGCGCGCGGTCACGGGCTTCCAGTCGCACTGGGTGTACACCGGGATCTACGGCGTGGGGTTGACGGTGCTGCTGCACCGCGGCACCCGCTCGCGGGGGGCCGCGGCCGCCACGGCGGTCGGCTTCGGCGTCATCGCCTACCTCCTGCACTGCTGGTGGAACGCGCCGGGACCCGACTCGGCCGGCGTCACTCTGCTACTGATCCTGTTCAAGGCCGTCGTCACTCTCGCGATCCTCGCGGCGCTGTGGGCGTGGATGGTGGTCGATCAGCGGCGTTGGCTGGCAGCCATGCCCACCGACCCCGTCGCGCTCGCGTTGGCGCCGCCACCCGAGCTCGCGGCGCTGCGTACCGGCGCCACGCGGCGCGATGCCGTGCGGCTGATCGGCTACCGGTGGGGCCCGGCCTACGCCGACGTCGCCCGGCGGCGGCAGCGGTGGCTGCTGCGGGAGCTCTCCCGCCGGGCCTGAGCACCTCGTTCATCGGAACACCACCGACAGCGGCGACGTGAGGGCGGCGGCGGCCACCGCGTGCGCCTCGTCCTCACCCATCGCGAGCATCGCCACCCGCCCGCGGGTGCCCGTCGTGCCGGTCGCTGCGCCCGGCGCCACGGCGACCACCGCCCCCCGCGCGAGTACCTGCGGTCGCCCATCGTCGTGCGCGCGGCGCTGCGCCACGACGTCGACGGTGTCGCCGGGCCGCAGCAGGTCCATGACCGCGGCGTCGGACAGCGCCACGGGGACCAGCCGCGCCCCCGCCCGCAGCTGCCCTGCGGTCCGGTCGGTCAGCAGGCGCCGAGACGTCAGCCATTCGCCGGGCGCGACGGGGCCGGTCACCGTGCGCCCGGCGAATGGCT
>NZ_BAABFR010000230.1:0-1549 GCF_039541155.1 Tsukamurella soli | reverse complement strand
CCGTCGACGCCGGGGCCCGCACGCTCCCGGCCGAGGCGGTGGCGCGGTCCGGCGGGGCGATGATGCCGCTCGGTGCCGCGGGCGCCGGGGCGCGGCCGGCCCAGAACGGGGACCACAGTGCCCCGGACTATCTGGTGACCACGGACAACGGATCGGACCTGCTCGGCCGGCTGCCGTCGGTGGGCCCGCAGGTGGTGGGCGACGCCGAGCCGGTTGCGGTCGCCGACGACGGGCCGGACATCGAGCTGCGCCTCTGAGTGGGTGCACCTGCGAATCCGGCCGGCTCGCTTGGGAACCGATCGCGGGGGCCGTGCGTCTAATGAATGAGAGCAACTTCGGGGGGAGTGGATCAACGGTGACGACGACGCTGCAGATGGAACCGGGCGAGATGCGGGAGGTGTCCCGCGCGCTCGCCCACATGGCCGACACGCTGCGGGACGCGCAGCGCTGGGCGGCCGATGGCACGGCACCGGCGGCCGCCGGGTACGACGAGGTGTCGACCGGGGTGGCGCGCGCGGTCGACGAGACCGGGCGGGCGCAGCGCGCCGTGTCCGCCACGGTGCTGCGCGACCTCACCGACCTCGCCCACGCGGTCGGCCGGCACGCCGAGCTCGTGGCGCGGCGGGACGCCGAGACCGCCGAACACCTCACCGCCCGGGCCTGACGGTGCGGGCGCGAGAGCTGGCGCCGCAGCAGCGGAGTGGCGTCCTGGGCGAAGGGTCGGAACCGGCGGCGCGGTGGACCGGCGTCGACTGGGCGGCTCGTCCCGTCGAACGACTGTCGGCAGATCTGCTGGGTAGCAATGGATCCGGTCCGCTGCGGGCCGCCGCGCACGAGTACGGCCGGTTGGCGGGCGCCTACGCCACCGCGGCGGTGGACCTCGACCGCGCGCTGGGCAGGCTCGACGCTGCGGTGCGCCTACACCGCGGCGAATCCCGTTCGGGCGCAGTCGGAGCCACGAGTAGCGACGGCCTTCGCGAATACGCGCGATGGCTCGCCCGGCACGGCGCGGAGCTCGCCGAGTATGCGGCGGCACTGTCTGCGCAGGCGGCGTCCTACGAGGCCGCGGCGCTGGCGATGCCGGGATCCGGCGAGCTCACCGCGCTGCGTGCCGAGCGCACCCTCGCGGAGCGTTCAGTGCTGGCGGACGGCGGCGTTCTGGCAGGGCGATTGGCGCGGCTCGAGACTGCGGAGCGCGACTCGCACCTGCGCGCGGTCGCCGTCATGGAGGGGTACGAGGATGCGGCGCGCGGTACGGCGCGCCCGCATCGATTCACCGCCCCGCCACGGGCCGCGTCCGGTACGCGCGACAAGCGGAGCAGGACAGGCGGGCCTGCATCGGGCGGTCGGGCGTCCGGCGGTGCGGGCGGCACGGCCGGCGGTGTGGGTACGTCGGCGATTCCGGCCGCACCCCTGCCCGGCTACCAGGCGGCGGCACTGATCCGCGACGAGCCGCCTGCGCGGTCGGTCGCGGTCCCACAGCAGGGGACGTCCCAGCCGTTGGGGCGGGGGATGCCACTCGCGCCGGCCATGCTCGGCGCCGCGGGGG
>NZ_BAABFR010000229.1:0-1555 GCF_039541155.1 Tsukamurella soli | reverse complement strand
CGGAACGTGTCAAGGTCGGTGAGACAATCCGTCATGCGGATTGGATGAGTGCCTGTGGTGTCGGTTCGTTGATCCAGGCCTCGGTCGGTGGTTTCGGTGGGGATGGCTTGCGGTGCCTGAACCGGTTGGGGTTGGCCGCGTAGGCGGCGGCGAGGGTGTCGGCGCGTTGTGCCTGGATCTCGGTGACCGTGCCGTAGTGCACCGATGCAGGAGTGTGCAGTGCGATGCCGCTGTGGCGGTGAATGTGGTTGTAGTAGTTGAAGAATGCCGCGCAGAAGGTGCGTGCGTCCTGCAGGGATCCGAACCGGCCGGGAAACGCGGGGCAGTACTTGAAGGTCTTGAAGTTCGCCTCCGAGTACGGGTTGTCGTTGGAGACGTGCGGACGGCTGTGACTGCGGTCCACACCGAGGTCGGTCAGCAGCTGGGACACCGGTTTCGAGGTCATCGACGTGCCTCGATCGGCGTGCAGAGCGAGCTGTCCGGGGGTGATCCGCTGCTCGGTGAGCGCGTCGTCGATGAAGTCCTTCGCCAGTTCACCGGTCTCGGTACCGGCGAGGGTCCAGCCGACGACGTACCGGGAGTAGATGTCGATGATCACGTACAGGTGGTAGAACGTTCCGCGTTCGGGCCCTTGCAGTTTCGTGATGTCCCAGGACCACACCTGGTTCGGGGCGGTGGCGATGAGCTCGGGCTTCTTCTTCGCTGGATGCGTCCGTTGGCGTCGTCGCTCGCGGCTCTCACCGGCGACCTCCAACAGCCGGTACATGGTGCGGACCGAGCACAGGTAGATCCCGTCGTCGAGCAGCCGCGCCCACACCTGCGCGGGGGCGAGGTCGCAGTACTGCGGGGACCGCAGCAGCGTCAGGACCTGCTGTCGTTCCGCCTCGGAGAGCTTGTTCGCCGGTGCCGGCCGCCGCACCTGTCCGGTGGCCGGCCGTGGCTTCCGACGACGGTACAGACTCGCCCGCGCAGCACCGAGCAACACGCATGCCCGCGCCGTGGTGGTCGCGGCCTCCAACTGCGGCAGGTGCTCATCGATCACCGCTTGAACTTCCGCTCGGTGTCCGCGCTCTCGGAGAGCATCTCCAAGAGCGCGTGTGCTTTTCCCGTGATCTCCAACGCCAGCCTGGTTCGTTCCAACTCGGCCTCCAACCGCTGCGTACGCGCACGCAGCCGCTGCACCTCGACCTGCTCCGGGGTACGTTTCGCTCCGCGTGTCTTCGGCGTCAGCGCCTCACGGGTCCCGGCCTGACGCGCCTTACGCCACTCGGCGAGATGCGAGCTGTAGAGGCCTTCCCGCCGCAGCATCGCACCACGATCGGGCGAACCCGACGGCAACGCCTCGTACTCCTCGAGGATCCGCTGCTTGTACTCCGCGGTGAACGTACGCCGCCGTGCCCGCGCACCCGGATCCTGCTCGTTCTCGGCCACCAGGCCAGTATCGACGCTGTCCCGAGTCGATGAGATGGTCATGGTCACGATATCGGTGCCCCAGTCTCGCCCTGTAGTGATGAACTCTGAATCGAACTGTCTCACCTAACCCTGTCACACAGGG
>NZ_BAABFR010000228.1:0-1595 GCF_039541155.1 Tsukamurella soli | reverse complement strand
AGGGGGCCGGTGCCGTCGGCCCGCTCGCCCGCCGCCGCCCGCGTGGACGCGACCACGATCGCCGCGGCAGGACCCGCCTGGTCGGGAGCCTCCGCGGCCGGTTCCTCGGCGTCCGGACCGCCGGGGGTGGTATCGGCGGCGCGGACCCACAGGCCCGTCTTCCCGCCCTCCTTGCGCAGGACCCTCACGTCGGTGAGCACCGCGGCGGGATCCATCGCCTTGACCATGTCGTGCAGCGTGAGGCCGGCGACCGTGACCGCTGTCAGGGCCTCCATCTCGACGCCCGTCGCGCCCGTGCACCGGACCGTCGCTGTGATCGCCACCGCGGTGTCCGCCGGCTCGAGGTCGACAGTGACCGACGTCAGCGGCAGGGGATGACACAGCGGCACGAGGTCGGCGGTGCGCTTGGCGGCCGCGATGCCGGCGATCCGCGCGACGGCGAGTACGTCGCCCTTGGCCACGGCATCGGCGCGGATCGCGGCCAGCACGGCCGCGGTGGTGCGGAACTCGCCGGCCGCCACCGCGGTCCGGGTGGTGGCCGCCTTCCCCGACACGTCGACCATGCGGGCGGCGCCGCTCTCGTCGACGTGCGTGAGCCCATCAGCCGACGAGACGGGCCCGCCGGTCACTGGGTGTCCCGTCAGCGGTTGACCCGCGTATCGGGATGGATATAGGGGATGTGGGCCTGCGGGAACGTCACCTCGCCGAACGGCGACAGCGCCCCCACCAGCGGCGCCGCGAACTCCGATACGGCGTGCTCGCCGGCGTCGGCGATCTCCTGGGGCCAGCCGTGATCGACGTAGCCGGGCTTGCTGCTCTTCGCGGTCTCAGACACGTCGCTATTCTGACATGTACGGCCGCCGTAGGCTGTACCGGTGACAGGACGCGGGACCGACGGCGCCTCCGAACACGAGGCCGGCAGCTCACGCCGCCCGCAGACCTCCCGTCCCACGCAGACCTCCCGTCCCACGCAGACCTCACCCGCCCCGCAGACCCTGCCCGCCTGGCTGCGGTCCCGCTCCGACGCCGAGATCGCCGCGCTGCTCGCCGAGCGCCGCGACGTGGCCTCCCCCGTTCCCGCGAACTTCGACGTGCTCGCGTCGCGCCTGTGCTCCGGGCCGTCCATCGGGCGCGCCGCCGAGCACCTCGACCTGCTCGCCCTCGCGGTGATCGAGACGCTCGTGGCCCTGGGCGCCCGGCGCCGTCCAGTGCGAGCCGCGGACGTGTACGCGGCGTTGAAGGGACGGGCCCTGAAAGCACAGGTCGCCGCGCGCCTGCGGCGGCTCCGCTCGCTCTGCCTCGTGTGGGGGCCCGACGATCTGCTGAGCGTGCCGTCGCTGATCGGCGACGCGCTCCCGTGGCGCACCCCGCAGCTCACCGGGCCCGCGGCTGCGCGAACGCTCGACGAGATCCGCGCCGACATCGCCGAGGCGACGGACGACGAGTCGGCGCTGCTGCACCGCCTCGCCGAGGGCAACCCGATCGGCCGCACCAGCGCCGCGGGCGACGGCACGCCGCCTGACCACCCCGTCCAGCGCCTGCTCGCCCGTGGGCTGCTGGCCCGCGTGGACGAGCTCACCGTCGAGCTGCCCGAC
>NZ_BAABFR010000227.1:0-1602 GCF_039541155.1 Tsukamurella soli | reverse complement strand
CTGTGAGCCAAGGAGTTGGGACTAGTGGTTGTCTTCCTAAGACCGCTTGGCCTCCGACTTCCACTGGCCGGGCGGATCACCGACCGCCGCGGGGCGCACGCAGTGATCGCGGGCAGCCTGGCTGCAGGGACGCTGCTCCTGGCCGCGCAGGCCGCGGCGCCGAACCCCATCGTGCTGTGCCTGCTGCGACTCGCGCAGGGCGTCGCGCTCGCCGGCCTCACCCCGGCCGTCGCCGCAGCGATCCGCCAGCGGACGCCATCGGATCGCGTGGGCCGCGTCCTGGGCCTCAACGTGTCGGCGGCATACGTCGGGCAGATCGTGGGTCCCGTGTTGGGCGCGCAGGTGGGCGGTTCGTGGGGGGTACGGTCGGTGTTCGTCGCGACCGCGGTGGTGATGGCTGTAGCACTCGCAGCGACGGTGACCTCCGGACTGCGGAACAGGGCGCGATCACACTCGGCGGCGAGCGCGGGCGCAGCCGTCAGTCCTCGATGTTCTGCAGCCGGACCTGACCGCGGGCGATCGTCTTACCGGACTCGGCAGTGATCTCGACGAGCCACAGCTGCTGACTGCGACCGCGGTGGACCGGGGTCGATCGGGCGGTCATCCGGCCGTCACCGACCGCGCGCAGGAAATCGGTGTTGTTGTTGACCCCGACCACGTGCCCGGTGCGGCCGGATTCGATCAGCCAGAGCTGGCCCGACAAGCTGGCGACCGACTCGATCACCGAGCAGTAGACGCCGCCGTGGGTGATGCCCCACGGCTGCAGCAGGGCCGGGGTGACGACGAACTCGGCGGTGATCGCGTCGGCGGACGCCTCCAGATAGTGCAGCCCCAGGGTCCGGTCGAAGCCCTGCGGGCTGCTGGAGAGGATCTGCTCGCGCAGCGGCGCCAGGCCGCGGGTCGTGTCGTCTGTCATGCGGAAAACCCTAGCCCCGGCCTACGACCCTCACACATCTCACGCCACTTCCGTGCCCACACTGCGACAGACGACATCACCGGCAGGCCGCACTCCCGGCGTCCGGTTCGCGTCGAGCTCCCGGGCGCACAGCCACACCCGTAGCCGAGATCGGCTCGCTGAACCGACAAGACGCCACGTTCGAATCATCGAATCGCTGCTGACCTGGACGAACTCTTCGCAATCCACTCGGGGTGTGAGCCGGCACATTTCCATTAGTCAGGTTATCGGTGCCGAATTCTTTGAGGACCGGGCAGGCCGCATTCAGAGCCCCTTTCGTGCGATTCCGATCGGGCGGCTGATCGGCCGGCCGATTCGAGATCGGGCAGCATCGGCGGCACGCAGTATTCACGGGTGATAAGACACGCGAGGGGTCGCCGCGGGTCCGTGTCCAGGTCGGTCGGTGAGGTGGGCCGACAGGGGCCCGAGCGACGGATCGCTCGGGCCCCTGCGGAACTCGTCCGCTTAGTCGACCGACGCCGGTTGCTCGCTCGCCGGCGCGACCGCCTGGCCTCCCCATCCGGAGACCCCGACCACCTTGGCGATGGCGAGATACACCAGGTAACCCGCAGCACACCCGATGAACCAACTGTACTTCGGCATCCAATCCATCGTGTCCGTCAGCTTCGGCACCACCACCGACGCCA
>NZ_BAABFR010000226.1:0-1669 GCF_039541155.1 Tsukamurella soli | reverse complement strand
GGCCGCGCGCTCGGGCCTCGGGAGCGCGGCCACGGCCAGCTTCCCGTTGGGGCCCACCGGGATCGCGTCGATCACGGACCACGCCGCCGGGACCATATGGGCTGGCAACTGCTGCTGCGCGTAGGCCGCAACGGTGGCGATCAGGCGCGAATCCGACTCGGCCCGATAGTGATCCTCGACGGCCCTGGGAACGAGGTAGGCGGCGAGGTACGGGCCGGTCGCGCGCTCGTCGAGGACGAGGACAGCGCAGTCGGCCACCTCGTCGTGTCCCGCGAGGACGGAACGGATCTCGCCGGGCTCGATGCGGAATCCGTGGATCTTGACCTGCTCGTCCGTGCGCCCGAGGAATTCGAGCTCGCCGGCGGCAGTGCGCCGCGCCAGGTCGCCGGTGCGGTACATCCGCGCGCCGAGCTGGAACGGGTCGGCGACGAACCGCCCGGCCGTGCGAGCCGGATCCCGCAGGTATCCGCGCGCGAGTTGCTCTCCGCCGATGTAGATCTCGCCGGGTACCCCGTCGGGCACCAGCGCCAGGGACTCGTCCAGCAGGTACAGCCCGACGCCGGGCGTGGGCAGGCCGATAGGCACGATCCGCGGCCCCTGCGGCTCGTCGACCAGCTGCCGCGAGGCCGCCACGACAGCCTCCGTGGGGCCGTAGTTGTTGGTGATCACTGCGTCCAGCACGGCGGCGCAGCGGTCCGCGACGTCGCCGGGCAACGCCTCCCCGCCCACGGGGATCCATCGCACCGACCGCCACCGCTCGACGCCCGGCAGGAGCAGGTGCGTCGCCAGCGTCGACGGCACCATGTGGACGACGGTGACCTGATGCCGCGACACCAGCTCCGACACCCGCCCGAAGTCCTTGACGTCACGCGGGATCACCAGCGCGGCACCGAGGGTCAGGGTCGTGAAGATCTCGAACACCGACGCGTCGAAGCTCACCGACGAGGTGAGCAGCACCCGGTCGTCGGGGCGCATCGAGGCGGCCAGGGTGTGCCCCGACAGATGGTCGGCGATCGCCCGGTGCTCGACGGCGACGCCCTTGGGTGCGCCGGTGGATCCGGAGGTGTAGATGACGTACGCCACGGTGTCGCCGGTGAGCGGTGCGACACGGTCGGCGTCGGTGAGGTCGGTGTCGTCCAGTGCGACGGCGGCGGTCTCGGCCGCGGCGAGCGACGCGTCGTCCAGTACCAGCGCGGGGCGGGCGTCGGCGAGCAGGTACGCCTTGCGCTGCTCCGGGTACGCGGGGTCGACGGGCAGGTACGCGGCGCCCGCCTTGAGCACGGCGAGCGCGGCGACCAGGAACTCGGCGGACCCGCGCTGCTGCAGCGCCACGATGTCACCCGGACCCACGCCGCGCCCCACGAGCCGACGGGCGACGCGGTTGGCGCGCCGCGACAGCTCGCCGTACGTCAGTTGTGCTGCCGCGGTGTCGGTGTCGGTGATGACGGCGACCGCGTCGGGCGTCGCCGCGGCGCGCTGCTCGACCATCGCGGTCAGAGTGTCGGGGTGCTCGGGGGTGGTGGGGCCCCAGGCGCGGACGGCCTGCGCCGCCGCGGCGTCGGCCGCCTGCAACGGCAGGAGCCGGACGGTGGTGTCGGGCGCGGCCAGCGCGGCGCCGAGAAGTCGGAGGCCAAGCGGTCTTAGGAAGACAACCACTAGTCCCAACTCC
>NZ_BAABFR010000225.1:0-1690 GCF_039541155.1 Tsukamurella soli | reverse complement strand
CTAGCCTCGATCTTTCGTGAGGGGCACGCGTCGGCCTGATCGGTTTCGGATTGCTGTTTCTGGCGCGGTTCGCGCGGGTTGGGCATGGTGTGGTGGCCCGGTGTCGCCGGGTGGCGTCGGGTTCCACAGTCCCGCAGTGTCTTTCATGTAGTGGCAGTGGCGACGGTGGTGTCAGGTCGGGACGGGCAGCGCGCCCAGACGGGTGAGCGCGGTCATGAGCAGCGCGGTGTGTGGGGCGCCGCCCGGTAGGTGCAGGCGGAGTCGGCGGGCGTGCCGGGTGATCTTCCCGGCGATGCGGAACAAGCGGTGTCGCAACCGTTTCGGTTCCCACCTGCGAGCTGGGTGATCGGTGAGGGCGAGCATCTGCGTCCACGCGATCAGATCCGCGGCGAGTTGGACGAGGGCGACCCAGATCCGGTTCTGGTCGAAGCCGTGCAGCGGCAGGTTGCGCAGCCCGGTGTCTTTGAGGTTGCGGATGCGGTCCTCGCAGCGGGCCCGGCGCCGGTGCCGTAGTTCCAGGCGTTCGATCGGGCCGCGGCTGCCGGTGACGAATCCGGTCAGTCGCAGCCCGTCGCGGTCGGTGAACCGCAACTGCGCGCCGGGGTGCGGGCGTTCGGCGCGCACGATCAGCCGCATCCCGGCAGGCCAACCGCTCAGATCCACCATGCCGGTGAGTTCGCACACCTTCGCCCCGTCCCGCAGTCGCCCGGTGTCGTCGTCGATCGCCGGTATCCATCCCGGGTCGGGGACCTCGTCGACCGCGGCCGTGATCGTGTCCGTGAGGCCGAACCCGATCGAGTACGACAACCTGCGCTTGGCGAGGTGGTCGAGGAACTCGTGGGTGCCGCCGCCGGCGTCGGCGCGGACCAGCACCCTGCGCCCGACCCGATACCCGGGCTTCCCGGGGAGCTGGGCGAGGGCCGCCCTGAGGACGGTGATGTGGTCGGCGGCGGTGTTCGATCCGGCGTTCCCCGGCCGCAGTACGATCGCGAGGGGTTCGCCGGTGCCGTTGGTGCCGTGGTCGGCGAACGCGCACAACGGGTGGAATCCGAAGCCGCGTTTGAAATTCGGTGCCGCCGACTGTTTGTCCGAGTGTGCGGTCACCAACGTCGCATCGAGGTCGATCACCAACGGCCGCTCGTCGCTGATGCCGTGGTCGGGGCTGAGGTCGCCGGCGAGGTTCCACGCCCGGGCGCGGGCCTGCGCGCGGGCGTCGGTGATCGCCGCCAGTGCGCGGGTCGGGTCGTCGGCCAGCCGGGTGACCAGGCGGGAGACGGTCGGGTCGGAGGCGACCGCACCGAACAGGCCGGGCTCGGCGCGGAGCTGGTTCAGATCTGCCAGGCAGTCCCCACCCACAGCGATCGACACCGCCACATCGAGGAGGATCTTCCCCGGGTCGTGCACCGCCAGCCGCGGCCGCCACGGCGCCAGCGCGGTACTCAACGTGCTGGTCAGGCCGATCTTTTCCGCCGTCCGCACCAGGACCGTCGTGCCCGCGTGGGACACCAGAGCCGTTTCGGCCGTGTCGACAGCAGGGTTCGGGTACGGGGACGTAGACTTGCTCACCAAGAAGGTGCTCCTCAGTCGGGTGGAACAGCAGGTGTGGTAACCGCTATTCTCCCAGCTCAGGGCACCTTCTCTCATCAACGACACGGCCCGCCAACGAATTTCGATGAAAGGCTGAGGCTAG
>NZ_BAABFR010000224.1:0-1806 GCF_039541155.1 Tsukamurella soli | reverse complement strand
CCATGCGTCGCCGGCGGCCGGGTCGGCCGCGCAGGCCGCCGCGAACGCGCGCCGCGCGAGCCCGGGATCCCGCGGGGCCGCATCGAACCCGTCGATCGTGATGCCCAGCGCCGCGACCCCGGCGCGGAATGCGTGTTCCGCCGTCATGTGTGGCTCCCCCCGAAACCATGTGCCGGACGCGCCGAGCGCTCCGACGACCGCCGCCCCCCGCGGCTCGTCTCGAAGGCTACCGGCCCCTACCGTGCGAATCGGGACAATCGGCTGATCTCGGCCGAATCGGGTCCGCTCTCCTCCGCGTGCCACAGCCGCACGCGCCACCGGTCGGCACCGTCACCGTCGGACGCGACGCTGCCCTCGACCACGTACCAGCCGCGCGCCACCGGGAACTCGAAGCCCACCCGGCCGCCGGAGAAGAACTCCAACTCGCCGGACGTGTCGAGGCATACGTGGGTCGTGAGCACACGGTTCCACTCCCCGGCCGGCGCGGGCGCGGAGTCCCAGTGCTCGACGGAGACCGGCAGCGCGTCCTGGAAGCGCGACGGCGACGCGAAGCCCGCGGTGGCCTTGTTGGTCGCGGCGCCGTGCACCGTGACCGCTGCCAGCAGATCAGCGGGTACCGTGGTACCGAAGCAGCTGAGGAAGAACATCCCCTCACGGAGATCGACGGTGCCCTCGTAGGACATCAGTACGCGGGGGACCAGTGCCATTCGCCCATTCTGCACATCCGCGGCGTGACGTTGCTCGCCTTGATACCAGCGGTGTGTCGCGGTGGGAATGTAGATGGCAAAATGGTTGAAGACTGCACCTAGTGACTGGTGGGGCGGCGGAGGCGACATGGCGGAGGCTCGAGATGGCGGAGACCGAGGGATGACTGCAGCGGCACGGGCGGTCGGGCTCACAAAGGTCTACGGCGAGGGCGAGAACGCCGTCCACGCGCTCGCCGGGGTCACCGTCGAGTTCGCGGCGGGCGAGTTCACCGCCATCATGGGCCCCTCGGGCTCCGGCAAGTCGACGCTGATGCACTGCCTCGCCGGCCTCGACGCCGCCAGCAGCGGCTCGGTCCAGATCGGCAACACCGAGCTCACGTCGCTGTCGGACAAGGCGATGACCACGCTGCGTCGCGACCGGATCGGCTTCGTCTTCCAGGCGTTCAACCTGGTCCCCACGCTCACCGCGCTCGAGAACATCACACTGCCGCTGCGGATCGCCGACCGCGAACCCGACCAGGAGTGGCTCGACACGGTCGTCGAGCGACTGGGCCTGGGGCCGCGCCTCGACCATCTGCCCACTCAGCTCTCCGGTGGTCAGCAGCAGCGTGTCGCGTGTGCGCGGGCGCTGGTGGGGCGGCCGGACATCGTGTTCGGCGACGAGCCGACCGGCAACCTCGACTCGCGCTCCGGCGCCGAGGTGCTGTCGATCCTGCGGGCCGCCGTCGACGAGTTCCACCAGACCGTCGTGATCGTCACCCACGACCCGCGCGCGGCGTCGTACGCCGACCGGGTCGTGTTCCTCGCCGACGGCCTGATCGTCGACGAGATGCGCAACCCCACCGCCGAGCGGGTGCTCGAGCGCATGATCCGCTTCGAAGGCCCGGTGCCCACCCGGTCCGCGGCGCTGGCGCAGGCCCAGCCCCCGGCGCTCCCGGCGCCGGTAGCTCCCTCGATCCCGATCACCGTGCCGGTGCCCGCGGCCGCCGCCACTCCCGCGCCGGTGCCGACCCCCGCGCCGGTGCCTACGCCGCCCCCTGTTCCGGCGCCGCCCCAGAGCGTCCCAAGTCGGATCGTAGCCATGTCGTTCTGTGAGCCA
>NZ_BAABFR010000223.1:0-1883 GCF_039541155.1 Tsukamurella soli | reverse complement strand
GTGCGGGTTTCCCGACGTGGCTGCCAGGAACCTGAGGGCCGGCGAGGCTGTGGCTCGTCACCCGCGGCGTCCGCAGCGCCGCGCCGGGATCCGCTGCGCCGGGCGCCTTGTGGGGCCTCGCCGGCGTCATCGCGGCGGAGCAGCCCGACGTGTGGGGCGGCCTCGTCGACTTCGAGGCCGACGGTGACCCCACGACCGACGCCGCGGTGCTCGCGCCGTTGCTGCGTGCCGGGACGTCGACCGGAACCGGCATCGGCGCGGTACTGAGCCTGCGCGACGGCGTCCTCGCCGCCCGGGCGCTCGGCCCGCTCCCTGCGCACCCGGACAGCTTGCGCGGCAGCGACTCCCGGCCCGGCGTGCGCTGCCGACCCGACGCGGCGTACCTGGTGACCGGCGGTCTCGGCGAGCTCGGGGGGCTGATCGCGGGATGGCTCGCCGACCGTGGCGCCCGCCGGGTCGTGCTCGCGGGTCGCACCGGCCTGCCGCCCCGCAGCAGTTGGGGAACCGCCACCGACCCGGTGGCGGTACGCCGCATCGCCGCCGTCCGTGAGTTGGAGCGGCGTGGCGTGGCGGTCGACGTCGAGACGCTCGACATCGCCTCGACCGAATCGCTGCGGGCGCTGCTGGCGCGCCGCGACGCCGCGGGGGCCCCGCCGATCGCGGGCGTGGTGCACGCCGCGGGGATCGACGACAGCGCGCTGCTCGCTGATCTCGACGCCGAGCACGCCGCCCGGGTGCTGGCACCGAAAGCCGGTGGCGCGCAGGCGCTGCACGCCGTCTTCCCGCCCGGCTCGCTGGACTTCGTCACCGCCACCGCCTCGGCTGGCGCAGTGTTCGGCGTCCCCGGGCAGGGCGCATACGCCACCGCCAACGCCTACCTCGACGCCCTCGCCGCGGAGCGCCGCGCCGCGGGCGACACCAGCCTCAGCCTCGACTGGGTCGCCTGGCACGGGCTGGGTTTCGCGGCCGGTTCCGGCGGTGACGTGGTGGCGGCCGAGCTCGCGCGGATGGGATCGCGGCCACTGCGGCCCGCCGAGGCCTTCGCGGCGTGGGAGTACGCGGCCGACAGCGGCGTACCGCAGGCGGTGATGGTGCCGCTGCCGGCGATCGAGACGGCCGTGACCGGCGATGCCGAGTCCGCGCCCGCCGTGTGGGCGGGGCTACCGCACGCGGAGGTCGTCGCGGGCCTCGAGTCCGGGCTGACCGAGATCATCGCCCGCGAGCTGCGCGTGTCGCGCGCCGAGCTCGCGGTCGACCTGCCGTTCGCCGAGCTGGGCATCAACTCGCTCATGGCGATGTCGATCCGGCGCGACGCCGAGCGGCTCGTCGGTACGGGTCTCTCGGTGACCATGCTGTGGAACCACCCGACCATCGAGGCCCTCGCGGCGTACCTCGCGGAGCGCGTCAGCGGCGACGACTCCCGCGCGGACGGCCCCGCCGGTGGCGCAGTGGACGTCTGGGACGCTCCGACCGACCCGCCGGCGCACCAGGATTCGGTCTTGGACGGACTGTTCGACGCCGTCGAGGCGGGCAGCATCGACGGGAGTGGCCTGTGAACACCGCGGATCCGACGCGAGAGACGTTGCGTACCTGGCTGATCGAGCGGATCGCCGCGGTCGGCGGGCTGGCGCTCGCCCAAGTGGACCCCACCACGCCGATGACCGACCTCGGCATCGGCTCCAAGGATGCCGTGGTGCTGGTCGGCGAACTCGGCGAACTGCTCGGGCGGGTGGTGTCGCCGGTGGAGTTCTGGCAGCACCCGACGATCGACGACCTGGTCGGCTACCTGACCGGGGCCGAGCCGGCGGCCGACGCGGCGGCCGGTGTGCCAGCGGCGGGCGCGACCCGCGCCGCGGCCGACGAGCCGATCGCGGTCGTCGGGC
>NZ_BAABFR010000222.1:0-1910 GCF_039541155.1 Tsukamurella soli | reverse complement strand
GTCGGCGCCCGGCGACACCGCTCCCGGCGGCCGCGAGCCAGGCCGCACCCCTGCGGCCTCCGCTCCGCGGCGCGGGCCCAAGCTGATCCCCGGCGCGGTCGTCGCGGGTGGCCGATACCGGCTGATCCAGCATCACGGCGGGATCCGGGGGCTGCAGTTCTGGCAGGCGCGCGACATCAACCTCGACCGCGACGTGGCGCTGACCTTCGTGGATTCGGAGCAGCGGGCCCCGGCACCCGAGCGCGGCGAGCAGATCAGCCTGCGCGGCGACGGCCCGCAGTCGATCCTCTCGCGGACCCTACGGCTGGGGCGGGTGCACACGAACGGCCTCGCGCGGGTGTTGGACGTGGTGCGCGGCAGTTCCGGCGGCATCGTGGTCGCCGAGTGGATCCCGAGCAGCTCGCTGGCGGACGTGGCCGGCACCCACCCGTCGGCGATCGGCGCGGCGAAGGCCGTACGCGCGCTCGCCGGGGCCGCGGAGAGTGCTCACCGAGCCGGAGCCGCGCTGTCGATCGACCATCCCGACCGCATCCGGATCAGCCAGGACGGGCACGCGTTCCTCGCGTTCCCCGGCACGCTGTCCGACGCGAGCACCGAGTCGGATGTCCGCGGGCTCGGGGCCGTGCTGTACGCCCTGCTGCTCGAGCGGTGGCCGCTGGACGCCGAGACGGGTACGACGGTGGCGACCCGCGCGACCGCGGGGCAGCCCGCCACCGTCGGCGGCCTCCCGCTCGCCGAGCCGGACGCGCAGGGCGATCCCGTCGAGCCGCGCGATGCGAAGCGCGACGTACCGTTCGAGATATCGGCGGTGGCCAGCCGGACCCTCGAGGGCGGGCAGGGCATCCGCACCGCGGCCGCCGTGCAGCAGCTGCTCGACCAGGCGTCCGTGGTGGACGTGAAGACCGACCTGATCGCCCCTGTGCGGGACGACGACGCCGGCCGCCGGCCCGGCCAGAAGGTATCGGTCCCCGGGAGCGACGTGGCGCGCGCGCGCCTGCAGTCGGCGCGGGACTCCGTGATCGGCACCGGGGAGACCAAGCGGCGCAACGTGCCGCTACTGGTCATCGCCGCGTGCGCGGTCGTATTGGTGCTGATCCTGGTGATCATGTGGCTGGTGAACGTCTTCGCCGGGGGCGGGAGCAACCCGCAGCAGGGCTACGACTCGCTGTACCCGAACTCGACGGCGTCCGCGCCCACCGCAGGCGTCGCACCCAGGATCCCTGCACCCGTGTCCGCGCCGGTCCGCGGCACGGCGGTGTCGCTGGTGGACTTCACGGCGAACCCCGACTCCTCGACCAATATCGATAACGTGCTCACCGGCACCGGCAGCCCGTGGAAGACGGACACGTATCGCAGCGGTCCGATGTTCGGGAATCTCAAGAAGGGCCTCGGCCTGATGATCACGCTCGACCGGCCGGTGACGCTGACCGGCGGCACGATCACCTCGACCACCCCGGGCACCACCGTCGAGGTGCGCACCTCGCCGAGCGCCACCGTGAGCTCCCTCGGCGCGACGTCGCGGGTGTGGAGCGGCACCCTGCGCGCCGGATCGACACCGTTCTCCGTCACGTCGGTGCCGACCCGTTCGAAGTATGTGCTGGTGTGGATCACGGGTCTCACGCAGGACTCGTCCGGATCATGGTGGAGCAGCATCGGCGGCGTGACCTTCACGGGTTCGTGACGGCGCCGAGACGGATCCGCACCGGGGTCGCCCTGGTCCTCGTGCTCGCCGGTGTCGCTGGTGCGTCGGCGTGCGGTGATACGCATCCGGGTGCCCCTGCGCGGGCCGCCGACATCGCGACGGGGACCCGCACCGTGGTCGACGCCGTCGGCGGCTCGCTGTCGGCGGCCGCCGCGACGCTCTTCTTCAGGTCCGCGCCCGCCGCCGTGTTCGCCGACGCCGGCGACCC
>NZ_BAABFR010000221.1:0-1940 GCF_039541155.1 Tsukamurella soli | reverse complement strand
GACCAGGCGGAGGCCGTGACCCCGCCGCGCGTGGCCGTGGCGAGCGCCTCGATGCGGTCGCCGTCGGCGCGCGCCGGGTCGTCCTCGAGGCCGGTCAGCAGCGCGCGGTAGCGCGGGCTCGACGCCAGCAGTCCGTCATGGGTGCCGTCCTCGACTATCCGGCCCTCGTCGAGCACCACGACACGGTCGGCCAGGTGCAGTGTGGAGACCCGGTTCGCGATCAGGAGCGTGGTCCGGCCGGCGAGCACATCGCGCAGCCGGTCGTGGATCGCCTCCTCGGTGCGAGCGTCGACCGCGCTGGTCGCGTCGTCGAGCACCAGGATCCGCGGGTCGGCGAGGATCGTGCGCGCCAGGGCGACCCGCTGGCGCTGGCCGCCCGACAGCGTGAGGCCCCGCTCCCCGACGACGGTGTCGTACCCGTTCGGCAGGTCCTCGATGAAGGAGTCCGCCGCCGCGACGCGGGCCGCCTCCTGGATCTGTGCGACGGTGGCCGTCGGGTTGCCGTAGGCGATGTTGGCGGCGATCGAATCGGAGAACAGGAACGGCTCCTCGAAGGTCGCGCCCACGGCGCCGCGCAGCGACGACAGGGTCACGTCGCGCAGGTCGTGGCCGTCGATGGTCACGCGCCCGGCGTCCGGGTCGTGGAACCGGGGGAGCAGTGCGGCGAGCGTCGACTTGCCGCTGCCGCTGGGGCCGACCACTGCCACGCGCTCGCCCGCGGCGATCCGCAGGTCCAGGCCGCGCAGGATGGGGGGAGCGCCCGAGCCTGTGTGGGAGCTCAGGCCGGGCGAGCCGAATCCGAAGGTGACTCCGGAGAAGACGATGTCGCCGCGCACGTCGCGCAGCTCGATCGCGTCCGGCGCGTCGGTGATCGCCGGCCGCAGATCCAGCAGCTGGAAGATCCGGTCGGCGCCCGCCCGGGCCTGCTGGCCCACCGTCAGGACGCCCGCGAGCTGCCGTGCGGGCGCGACGAACTGGCCCACGTACGTCGAGAACGCGAGGAACGTGCCGA
Source organism: Tsukamurella soli (assembly GCF_039541155.1). NCBI lineage: Bacteria > Bacillati > Actinomycetota > Actinomycetes > Mycobacteriales > Tsukamurellaceae > Tsukamurella > Tsukamurella soli. The sequence continues at coordinate 928 of NZ_BAABFR010000221.1, read as the reverse complement.
TTGTTATGTGTCCGTGCAGCGCCAGCAGTCCGCCCGCGATGAGGATCGCGACCTGTGCGAACGACGGAATCGCCTCGAGCAGCGGCTGGTAGCGGGCCTGCAGCCGGGTCGCGCGCATCCGGGCGCCGAACAGGCGCTGCGTCGCCGCGGCCAGTCGGCGCAGCTCGCGGCCCTCCTGCCCGAACGCCTTGACCACGCGGACGCCGGTCACGTCCTCGTCGACGATCTGCGCGATATCGCCCTCCCGTTGCTGCGCGTCCCAGGTCGCGGGGAACACGCGGCTGCGCATGCGGTACGACACGGCGAACAGCGCTGGCAGGACGATCAGCGCGACGATCGCCAGCGGCGGCGACAGCACCAGCATCACGACCAGCGACGCCACCATCATCAGCAGGTTGCCCGACAGCAGCGGCAGGAAGTTGAGCAGCGCCTGCACCAGCGTGGCGTCGGAGTTCACGCGCGACACCAGCTGGCCGGTCGGCAGGGTCGACAGCGTGGTCCGGTCGAGTCCCTGCAGGTGGTCGTGCATGGCGTTGCGCAGCTCGAGCTGCACGCCCAGGGCCACCTGCCCGCCGTGGTATCGGCGCACGTAGGCGAACGCGAACGTGAGCCCTGCCATCGCGAACAGCGCGACGAGCCAGGGGAGGAGCGGGTCGCGGTGCGTGATCACCACATCGTCGACGATCTGCCGCGCGATCAGCGGGACGGCCACTTGCGCGGCGCTGCCGAGCACGGACGCCGTGACGGCCAGCGCGATGTTCCGGCGCTGCGTGTGCAGGTAGGGGCCGAGGCGGCGGAGCCAGCCCTGCGGTGCCGGGGCCGACGGTGCCGGGGCGGGAGATGCGGGCGCCGTCACCGTCGGCCCGCCCGGGCCCGTTCGTCGAAGTCGGATCGTAGCCATGTCGTTCTGTGAGCCAAGGAGTTGAGG
>NZ_BAABFR010000220.1:0-2003 GCF_039541155.1 Tsukamurella soli | reverse complement strand
CTCGCCGTCGGCGGGCACCGTCACCGTCCGGCCGAGGACCGCGGGGGCGATCGCGCGCACCGCGCCGGAGCGGGAGCCACCGCCCACCAACAGGATCCGATCGATGCGCGCGCCCTGCGAGGTCACCGCGTCCAGGCAGTAGGCGATCGAGCACAGCAGGCCCTCGACCGCGGCGCGGGCGATGTTGGCGGGGGTGAGGTTCGCGCCCGTCATGCCGTGCAGCGAGCCCGACGCCCCGGGAAGGTTGGGAGAGCGCTCGCCGGCGAGGTAGGGCACGAACGACAGGCCGCCGGCGCCCGGCTCCGCGGATGTTGCGAGCCGGGAGAACTCGCCCAGGTCCACCCCGAGCGCCCGCGCCGCCGCGGCCAGTACCGGGGCGCCGTTGAGCGTGCACACGAGGGGGAGATGGTGCCCGGTGGCGTCGGCGAAGCCCGCCACGATGCCGGACGGGTCGCGCGGGGGAGTGTCGGTCACCACGCTGACCACGCCCGAGGTGCCGAGGGACACCACCGCGTCGCCCGGCTGCGCGTCCAGACCCAGTGCCGCGGCGGCGTTGTCGCCCGCGCCGGGCCCGAGCAGGGTGTCCGTGCCCGCGACGGTGCCGGCGGCCTCGCCCGGCCCGAGTACTCGGGGCAGCGTGGGCGCCCGCCGGCGCAGTGCGAGTTCGAGCAGGTCGGGCCGGTACCGCCCGGTACCCGCGGAGAAGTAGCCGGTCCCGGACGCGTCGCTGCGGTCGGTCGCGATCGCGTCCAGCCCCGGCGCGCCGGCCAGCTGCCAGGTCAGCCAGTCGTGCGGCAGGCACACCGCCGCGGTCCGATCGGCGTGGGCGGGCTCGTGATCGGCGAGCCACCGCAGCTTGCTGACGGTGACCGCCGCGACCGGCACCACGCCCACCGCCTCGGCCCAGGCGTCGGGCCCGCCGAGCTCGGCGACCAGCCGGTCGGCGGCGTCCGCGGAGCGGACGTCGTTCCACAGCAACGCGTCCCGCACACCGGCACCGTCGGCGTCCAGGCACACCATGCCGTGCTGCTGACCACCCACGGCCACCGCGGCCACATCGTCCAGCCCACCCGCGGCCGCCGTGGCGCAGTGCAGTGCCGCCCACCATCGCTGCGGGTCGACCTCGGTGCCCGGCGGGTGTGGAGCGGAGGCGGAGCGCACCACCGCGCCTGATTCCGCGTCGCACACCAGCACCTTGCAGGACTGGGTGGACGAGTCGATTCCAGCGACGAGTGGCATCCGGCCATCGTCCCAGAGCGGGCCGTAGTCTGTACCGGTGATTCGGATCGGACTGACGGGCGGCATCGGCGCGGGCAAGTCGACGGTGGCGCGGGAGCTCGAGACGCTCGGCGCGGTGATCGTGGACGGCGACAAGATCGCCCGCGAGGTCGTCGAACCCGGGACACCGGGGCTGGCGGCTCTCGTGGAGGCGTTCGGGGAGCGGGTCCTCGCCGCCGACGGTAGCCTCAACCGGCCCGCGCTCGCGGCCATCGCCTTCGCCGACGACGAGTCGCGCAAGACACTCAACGCCATCACCCACCCGCTGGTCGGCGCTCGGTCGCAGGAGCTGATCACCGCCGCCGGCCCGGACGCGATCATCGTGCAGGACATCCCGCTGCTGGTGGAGAACCACGCCGGCCCGATGTTCCACCTGGTGCTGGTCGTGTGGGCAGACGCCGAGGAACGGGTGCAGCGTCTGGTGTCCCAGCGCGGCATGTCCGAGCAGGACGCCCGCGCCCGGATCGCCGCGCAGGCCACCGACGAGCAGCGTCGCGCCGCCGCCGACGTGTGGCTGGACAACTCGGGCGCCCCCGACTCGATCCTCACCGAGGTCCGCCGATTGTGGGACCACCGGATCGTGCCCTACGGCCATAACATCTCTGAGCGGCGGGCCGCCGTCGGCGCCCCCGCGCCCACCGACCCCGCCGCTCAGAGATGTTATGGCCGTAGGGCGAGATGTTGTTCGAGAAGCCCAGCTTGTTGATGTAGGCCGGGAGGCTGGT
>NZ_BAABFR010000219.1:0-2039 GCF_039541155.1 Tsukamurella soli | reverse complement strand
ACTTCGGCACGGGCGAGCTGACGGTGCCCGCCGGTGCGGCGCGCGGCCGCCGCCGCGGTCACCTGCGTCCCTCCGAAGACACCGGGTCCCCGACCCGCCACTCCCCCGGCCCGGCGGCCTGAGACGATGCGGACCTTGCGGACGCCCGACGACCGGATCTAGCGCACCCGCAGCCGCAGGCTGTTCGCGACCACCACCGCGGACGACAGCCCCATCAGGGCACTGGCGGGTAGCGGTCCGATCACGCCCGTCGCAGCGAGCGGGATCGCGAACACGTTGTAGCCCAGCGACCACGCGAGGTTCTCGACGACGATCCGGTGCAGGCGCTGGGACAGCGCGATCACCCGGGGGACGGCGCGCAGGTCGGCGCCGGTCAGCGCCATATCGGAGGCGTCGACCACTGCGGCGGGGCGGGCGGAGAACGTGATCCCGAGGTCGGCGGCGCGCAGTGCCGGCTCGTCTCCCATGCCGTCGCCCACCAGCGCCACCCGGTGCCCCAGGGCCTGCAGCTGTCGGACGATGTCGACCTTCGCCTCGGGGCCGGCCTCGCCGAGTACCTCGGTGATTCCGGCGGTGTCGGCGGTGTGCTGCGCCGCGTACGGGTTGTCGCCGGTCACCAGCACCGTACGGACGCCCCCGGCACGCAGTTCGGCGACAGCCGAGGCGGCGGAGGACTCGACGTGGTCCGCCAGAGCGATAGCCCCCACGGGCCGACCCAGGTCGGGGCCCAGCGCGATGAACACGACGGTCTCTCCGGCCGCCTCGCGGTCGCGTCGGAACCGCCGCAGCAGCTCGTCCGCCCGGGTGGGGAACGTACGCGGCGCCGCGACCTTGACCGTGGTTCCGTCGACGTCCCGGGTGACGCCGCCCTCGGGTAGCGCAGCGAGTCGTACCGCGGTCGTCCGGCCGGCACCGTCGACCCCGACGCCCCCGATCCCGGCACCATCGGCCCCGGCCGCGGCGATCCCGCGGGCGACGGGGTGCGTGTAGCCCGCCTCGGCGGCGGCGGCGAGCCGCAGCACGTCGTCGGCGGGGACTCCGGCCGCACAGACCCCCGTGACCTGCGGGGCGCCCGCCGTGAGCGTGCCCGTCTTATCGAACACGACCGCGGTGACGCCGCGCGCGTCCTCGAACGCCCGATGCCCGCGCGGGTACGCGCCGAGGCGGGCGGCCGCCCCGCTCGCGACCATCACGGCGAGCGGGATCGCGAGGCCCACGGCGCAGGGACACGCGACCACCAGGACCGCGACCGCGTGGCGCACGGCCGCCATGGGCGACCCGAACAGGCCCCACCACACCGCGGCGGTGGCCACCGCGGCCACGGCCACGACCGGCACGAACACCGCGACCGCCCGCTGCGCCAGGCGCTCCGCCGCGGTGGACAGCGAACGCGGCGCGGTCATGACGTCGGCGGCGTGCGCGTAGCCGTCGTATGCCGGCCGCGAGTCCGCTGCCACGACCAACTCGCCGAGCAGTACGGTCGCACCCGCAGGAACACGCTGACCCGCGGCGACAGCGCGTACCTCGGGCCTGCCGGTCAGGACCGTCACGTCGATCTCCGCGGCGCCGCCTACCACGATGCCGTCGGCGGGCACCACCGCGCGTGTCCCCACCTCGAACCGCGTTCCCGGGTCGATCGCCGCGAGCGCGCGCGGCACCCGCCGGGTGAGAGCCGACTGGATCCAGCCGATCGCGCCGCGCCGCAGCCAGCGGCCCGCCAGCACGACGGCGGTGATCCCGGCGGCGACGCCCACGAAGTCGGGCGACACCACGGCGCAGCCACCGGCCGCGACGACCGCCCCGGCGACCAGCAGGTCCATGGTGGCGATGCGCTGCCGGATCCCGGACGCCGCGCCCCGCAGCAGCGGCCACGCGCACCACGCCACCACGATCGCGAGACCGATCCAGGACAGCACGGACACCGCAGGCGCCACGCCGGGCGAGGTACGCGGCGTCGCGAGCGGCACGATCCACGCGAGCAGGTACACGGCGAACGCGACCGCGGCGCGCAGGCCCGGCCGGTCGCGCGGCTCGGGCGG
>NZ_BAABFR010000218.1:0-2085 GCF_039541155.1 Tsukamurella soli | reverse complement strand
CTGCAACGGCAGGAGCCGGACGGTGGTGCCGGGCGCGGCCATCGCCGCGACGAGCAGCAGCGCGAACGATTCGCCGAAGGCCGCGGCGACCCGGGGGTCGATGCGGCCGCGCTGGTAGCGGGTCTCGAGCTCGGGGCCGGCGTCGGTGTCGACGACGGTGACCTCGAACGGCAGCTGCGCCACCGGGGAGACCAGATCGAGCGGCGCCGCCGAGAGGCCCGCGAGCCGCGGGCCGCCGGTGTTGGAACGCGTGGAGAATCCCACCTGCACGAGCCGGGTGAAGCCGTCCTCGCCGTCCCGGACGAGGTCCAGGCCGGCCACGACCGCGTCGATGCCGGCGGCAGCGTGCGCGAGGTCGGCGGCACCGTCGGCGTGCGTGCGGCGCACCAGCTCGCTGAAGGCCTCGTCGAGACCTACCTGCTGCCGACGCACGAGGGTGTTGCCGAAGTACCCGACCAGCCCGTCGGCGCCCGCGGGGCGGTCCGTGACCGGGACGGAGACCGCGAGGTCATCGGCGCCGAAGAACCGCCGGCTCAGCGCGACGAAGCCGGCGAGGTACACCGCGAACGGCGTGACGCCCAGGCTGCGTGCGAGGTCGGCGACCCGCGGCGCGAGGTCGGCGGGCAGCGGCGCGCGCACTGTGCGACTCTCGGTGGATCGCGAGCCACCTCGGTTCCCGGGTAGCCGGACGGGCGCCGGCAGCGGGGTGAGGCGGTCCACCCAGTGCCGCACGTCCGCCGCGGAGGCGGCCTGGGCCGCGGTCGCCACATCGATGTACTGCGCGGTGAGCTGCGGCAACGACCCGCCCGCGTAGGCGGCGGCGAGGTCGGCGAACAGGGGCTCCCATGAGAGGTCGTCCATGCAGATGTGGTGCAGCACCAGGATCAGCACGTGCCGGTCCGCGGCGCCCGTGGCGGACACGTTCACCAGGCGCACGCGCAGCATCGGGTCGCGTTCGAGGTCGTACGGACGGTCGGCGACGCGCCGGGCCAGGACGTTGACGCGGCGCTCGCGCTCGCCGTCCGCGAGACCGGTGGCATCCACGACCTCGTAGTCCAGGGCGTCGTAGTCCAGGGCGTCGTAGTCCCGGCCCTCGTGATCGGTCGCCCCCGCTGCACCCATCCGGTGCACGTGCTGCACCGGATCGCCCGCCGGCCCCACGGCATACGTCGTGCGCAGGACCTCGTGCCGGGCCACGACGGTCTCGAACGCCGCCCGCAGTCGGGCGGACTCGAGCGCGCCCGACAGCGAGTAGGCGACACAGATGGTGAGCGCGGTCGACGCGGGATCACGCTGCGCGACGAACCACAGCCGACGCTGCGCGGGCGAGAGCGGCGAGCCCTCGGCGGGTCGCTCCGCTCGGGTGGGCGCCGCCTCGACGGACTCGAGGCCCGCGTCGCGGAGCCGCCGCATCAGCAGTTCGCGGTGTGCTGCGGTCAGATTGCGTGTCATGGCGTCCTTCGAGCTGTGGGTCTGGTCGGCAGTACCGTGCTGGCTAGTCGGCGAGGGCCGCGGTCACGTCGGCGAGCGTCGCGCCGCCGAGGACGGCCTCGAGTGGTAGGTCGCGGCCCAGTTCCGCGCGGACAGCGGTACGCAGCTCGAGCGCCTGCAGCGAATCGAGGCCGAGCGCGACGAGCGGCGTGTCGGTGTCGATGTCGTCCGGTGTGGGTAGGCCGAGCGCCTGCGCGAGGTGGGCGCGCAGCACGTCCCCCGCTCCGGCCGGCGCCGAGGCCACCGCCGGACTCGACGGTGCCGTCTGCGCCGGCGGCGCCTGGTCGGCCCGAGGCGCCGGATCATCCTGTGGAGCACCGTGTTCCGCAAGACTGGCCGCCGGCTCGCACCCGGCACCGTCGAGCACCTCCGACAGCAGCGGCCCCGCACCGAGTGCGTCGGCCACGGCCCGCAGCCGGGGGACGTCCGCCGCCAGGACCACCACGTCGCCGCACGTCATCAGGTCGACGGTGGCGAGCGCGTCGGGCGCCGCCATCGGCACGGCCCCGGTCGCGGCGACGCGGGCGAAGCCGTCGTCGTCGAGCGGCGCCGACGCCCAGAGGCCCCAGTGCACGGACGCCGCGTCGCGGCCAC
>NZ_BAABFR010000217.1:0-2088 GCF_039541155.1 Tsukamurella soli | reverse complement strand
CCGGCGGCCGCGGCCGACCACGTCGGGCCGCCCGCCGCCGCGACGCCGAGCGCTGTGCTCAGGCCGACACTCTGAGCGGTCACGAGCGCGGCGTGCGGCGGACGGCGCACCGGCGCCCACCCCGCGACGGGTGTCATCGTCGCACGCGATGACGATTCATTCTGTCCCACTGTGTGATTCCCCCGAATCTCTAGTCCCCACGCCGACCCTAGCGGTAGGGTGAGGCGCGGGTGGGGAATCGGGGGATTTCGGACGATCACGGTCATCCGTTGCCGCCGAACGGCTCTCGTCGTCGGTCGCGCACCGGAACCGATCATCCATGCCGGGTCGATACAGGGGGTAGTGATGCGTCTACAGCTGACCACGCGCGCGCAGGTGAGCGGCTACCGCTTCCTGCTGCGCCGGATGGACCATGTGCTGGTGCGTCGCGACGGCCGGATGATCTCGGATCCCATGTCGGCGCAGTCGCGTTCGGTGATCGCCGGGATCGTGATCGCGCTGGTGGTCACCGGCGGCTGCGGCGTGCTCGCGCTGATCCGCCCGCAGGGGGCGGTCGGTGACGCCAGAATCGTTCTGGCGCGGGAATCGGGAGCGCTGTACGTCCAGGTCGACGGTGTGCTGCACCCGGCGACGGACCTGGCGTCCGCCCGGCTCGTCGTGGGTGAGGCGGCGCAGCCGGTGGCGGTGAAGGATCGCCGACTCGCGTCCTACCGGCGCGGACCGGAGGTGGGGATACCCGGTGCGCCACAGCAGATCCTGGGTCCGGCGCGGGCGTGGGACGGTGCGGCGCTCAACGCGTGGGCGGTATGCGACCGCACCGCGCTGGCGCCCGCCGCCCGCCCCGGTGCGGGCGACGAGGTGACCACCACGGTGGTCACCTCGTCGCCGGCGCCGGGTGCTCCTACCGCGGCGGGTCCCGACCCGACGGGGGTCCCACGTGCCGCGCTCGTCACCCGAGCCGATCGACGGTACCTCGTGTACGACGGCCGGCGCGCGCCCATAGACACATCGGACCCTGTGGTGCACAGGGTGATCGGTGCCGACGAGGCGGCCGTCCGGCCGATCGGAGCCGGCCTGTTCAACGCGCTGGTCGAGGTCGATGCCGTGGCTGTGCCGCAGATCGTCGGGCGGGGGAGCCCGTCGGCCCTGCCCGGGGTCGGCGTCGGCACGGTCGTCCGGGTGGACGACCTCGACCGCCCCCGGCTGTACGTGGCGTTGCCGCGCGGTGTCCAGGAGGTCGGGCCGCTGGCCGCTGACCTGGTGCGCGGCGGTGATCCCGCGGCAGGCGAGGTGGTCCCGGTCCCGGCACGCGCGGTGGCACAGGTGCCGACGGTGTCGGACCTGCCCCTCGGCGACCTGCCGCGCGATCGCCCGACGATCGTCGGGCCGCGCGAGGCACCGGTCGTCTGCGCAGTACTCGGGACGGACGGGGCCGGCGCCGGCGGACGGTCACTCTGGCTCGGGACGACGGTGCCGGCGCCCGGCCCGGTGGTCGTGCCCGCTGGTGCAGACGGCTCCGGTGACCGCGTCGACGCCGTGTACCTCCCCGCCGGAACCGGGGAGTACGTCGTGGCGGCCGAAGTGGGCGGCGAGCGGCGCGACACGCTGTACTACGTATCGGATACCGGTGTGCGGTACGGGATCCCGGACGACGAGACCGCTCGGATCCTGGGCCTGCAGCATCGCCCGCGGCCCGTCGCGTGGGCAGCGCTCGGGCTTCTGCCGGAGGGGCCGGCGCTGACCCGCGCTGCGGCCGCGGCGACGCATGACGGATAGTACGCAGTCCGGGTGAAGGAAGGCCGGCGGCCGCGGGCGCCGCGCCACGGTCGCTCCACGTGCGAGCGTTCCGCGTTCAACCGTGGCCCCGAACTGTGTTCTGCCGTTGCGCCCGACCGGGCGTGGGGTCACCGTCGGGCGCGGCGCGGCGCGGTCACGGCCCAGACGACTCCGACCAGGAGCAGCGCGGCCGCGCTGCCGGCGAGGGCGACTGCGCGCGGGCGGCCGTCGCGCGGGTGGGCGTTGAGGTTGGGCAGCGTGAGGTTCGCGATGACGCTGACCAGCTGGAATGCGGCCACGGCAGCCAGCCAG
>NZ_BAABFR010000216.1:0-2170 GCF_039541155.1 Tsukamurella soli | reverse complement strand
GGGGCGGCGCGGGCCACGCGCCCGGGCGTCGACGGTCGGGCCGCGGGCGCGACACCGTCGGACGATGGCGGCGCGTACGTGGTGCACACGGCGCCGGATGTGCTCGGCGGCGCGGTCCCCGACTTCGGTGACGTCGGCCTCGCGGTCGGGCAGACCGGGGAGGTCTCGCAGTGAGCGCGGCGGTCACGTACTCGCTGCGTCGCCTGCGGGCGGCGACCGGCGCGGAGCTACCGCCTGCGCTGTGGCTCGACCCGATCCATGCCGATCGCGGTGAACAGGTCTGCAGCGGGACGGATCCGGTGGATCACACCGGCGCCGAGGCGGTGGCGGAGAGTACCGCCGGGCCCGAGCCGCGCTGGCGGTGCTCGCCGGTGCGGACGTGCGCCTAGAGGCCCGGGTCGCGGATCCGCTCGGCACCCGGCTGGTCCTCGCGCGGCGCGGTGATCAGGTCGCGCGGGCGGTCCGACGCGGCGCGATCGTCACCGTCGACCGCCCGCACTGCGACGGGACCGGTGCGCGCCTCGCGGCTCTCATCGAGCCCGCGCTGCCGCGGGTATGGTGCGCGGATCACTGTGCGCCGGCGTCGTTTCCGTCCGACGACGGTGTCGAGCTGCTTGCCGTGGCCGCTGCGCGCGGCAGGTCGGACGGGTCGGCCCGGGCGCCGGACCACTCCCGCGTTGCGGCCGGCCTCCGCGCACTGGGCGTTCCCGCGCCGGCTGCCGCGCAGGTGGGGCGCGTGCTGGCCCACGCCGACTGCGCTACCGAGATGACGCTCGCCGCCGGCGATCGGCTGCTGCGCTCGACGGTGGTCGTGATCGACTCACCGTCGGGTCGGGTAGTGGCCACGACGGTGCCGGCCGCGGATGGGCGCCTGTGGACGTCGATCGCGGAGGGGTCCGCGCACCGGATCGGTCAGGGGCTGCAGCGCGCCTGCGAAGAGCTTCCCGCCGGCGCCTGGCTGCCGTGAGGGGGGAGACCGACACCGGAACCGGTGTCGGGAGAGACTATTCGCCGATCCGTCGGCGAGGGAGGAGACAGCGATGGGCACGAGTGCCGAACTCGCGGGGATGGCTGCGAGCGCGGGCGCCCTGAGCGAACTCGGGAGCGCGATGAACGGGACGCTCGGACAGCTGCGGAACGACGTCGAGATGACGCGGTCGGCGTGGACCGGCGCGGCGCAGGGCGCGTTCCAGGCGGTGATGGCCGACTGGGACCAGAACTCTGCGAAGTTGAACAACGCGCTGAACGACATCGGCGAGATGCTCGGCGCCAACACCACGGGCTACCAGACCAGTGAGGACGACAACCAGTCGACCATCGCCGCGCTCGGCGGCAGCGGGGGCCTCAACATCCCGTCCCTGGCCTGACCGGCGCGCGGTATGACCACATCGGGAATCAACACAGGGGGAATCAGACAGTGATCGATCTGATCAAGTACGACTACGACGCGATCCTCTCCGGCCTGAGCGACATCAACTCGCGGCTCGGGGTGCTCGACGCGCAAGGCGGCGACATCCGCTCGGAGCAGGCGAAGATCGCAGGCTATTGGGAGGACGAGAAGTCCGCGGCGGCATACCAGCAGGTGCAGTCGCGATGGAACGAGGCGTTCGGCGACATCACCGAACTACTCGGCAAGGTGCGGGTCGCGGCCGAGACCGCCGTCACCTCCATGCGCGAGACCAACGACAGGGCGGCCAGCGGCTGGGGCGGCTGAGCGGTCGGCGACGTGGGCGGTGCGGATCCCCGGACCGTCCACGTCGCCGTGTCCACAGCCGCTGTCGTCACACCAGGGGAGTCGGGACGGGTCGCACCGCCGCGACCGAGCCCGCGGCGCGCACAGTGAGCACGCCGGGGTGGTCCGCGGCCACCGTCACATCGCCTGTCACAGGGGCACCGGCAGGAGCGAGGCGCCACACCGTCGGAGCCGCGGGCCCGCTGTCGACCCCGTCGAGCACCACCAGGCAGTAGTCCGTGGGCCGCAACGCCGACAGCGACGGCTGGGGCGGGTACCGCCAGCCCGCGACCCACAGCGCGGCGGGCGTATCGGCGGCACGCACCAGGGGCGCCCACACGCCCGGTCTGGCGGTGAACAGCAGAACCGACGCACCGGTCGCGACGGCCCGCTCGACCAGCGTGAGCGCGACCCCGTCGTCGACCGCCGCGCCGACGG
>NZ_BAABFR010000215.1:0-2183 GCF_039541155.1 Tsukamurella soli | reverse complement strand
GGCTCACAGAACGACATGGCTACGATCCGACTTGGGACGGCGCGGGTCGGTCGCGCGGCGGGCGTCGGGCGCACGGCGCGGGTCCGGGGTGGCGCGATAGGGCGCGACGTACGGCCTGGGCTTGGGCAGCCGCATCCACCGGCCGAACCTGCTGTCGCGGCCCGTGCTGAGCGCGGCGATCGCCTCGGGTTCGTGTCTCGCCGCGCTCGCCAGCAGGCCGAACAGGAACAGGACCAGGATGATCGAGTTGCCGCCCGCGGACAGCAGCGGCAGCTGGATGCCGGTGACCGGCAGCAGGCCCACGACATAGCCCATATTGATGATCGCCTGCGTGGCGATCAGGGTGGTGATGGTGGCGGCGACGAGACGCAGGTACGGGTCCGCCTGCCGACGGGCGATGCGCAGGCCCACCCAGGTCAGCAACGCGAACATACCGATGGTCAGGGCGGCGCCCACGTAGCCGAGCTCCTCACCGATGATCGCGAAGATGAAGTCGTTGTGCGCGTTGGGCAGGTAGCTCCACTTGGCCTTCGAGCCGCCCAGGCCGACGCCGAAGAAGCCACCGTCGGCGAGCGAGTACTTGGCCTGGGTGGGCTGGTAGTCGGCGCCCAGGGTGTCGCGGGCGGTACCCGTCCAGCCGCCGACGAACGATCGCACCCGCGCCGAGCGGTAGCCCTCGGTGAAGGCGAGGATCACCGCGGCGCCCAACGCGGCCATGATCAGTGCGACGAAGATCCGCACCGACAGGCCCGCGTAGTACAGCATCGTGCCCACCAGGATCGCGATGATGATCGCCGTCGAGAGGTTGGGCTCGAGCGCGATCAGGCCGGCGACCAGGACCGCGACCGGGACCAGGGGGAGCACCAGTTGCTTCATCGGCGCGCCGACAGCGCGGTCGGCGAGCAGGTGCGCGCCCCACAGGATCAGCGCCACCTTGACCACCTCGGACGGCTGCACCGTGATGGGGCCGAGGCCGATCCACCGCTGACCGCCGCCGACGGCGTGGCCGATACCCGGGACGAGCACGGCGATGAGCAGCCCGACCGACACCACGATCGCGGCGAGCGACACGCGGCGCAGCAGCGTGACCCGAAGGTGCAGCGCGACGAGGAACGCGACCACGCCGAGCGCCGCGTACGTCAGCTGCGACACGAACAGTCCGTACGCCGTGCCGTTGGCGGTGTAGTCCTCGACCGACGAGGCCGAGAGCACCATGATGACGCCCATCACCGTGAGCACGAACGTGAGGCCCACCACCAGGTGGAACGACGCGAGCGGCCGGTCGAGCGCGAGCAACAGGTTCGACACCGCCGTGCGCACCGACGACGCTCCGTCGCGCACGAACTCCCCCGCGCCGCGGCGCGGCTCGTAGCCCGCGTCGTCCGAGTACTCGTCGTCGGAGTACTCGTCGTCGAAGTCCGCGTGCGCGTCGCCGTCCGACTCGTCGTTCTGCGCGTCGAACTCCGAACTCTCGGGGGCGTCGACGGTATCGCGCTCGTCCGCCTCCCCCGCGGCGGCCGCGAGGAATGCGGGGTTGTTGTAGTCGATGCCCGGGCCGGCGGCCGGCCGCGTCGGGCGGCTCACCGGTGGGACCCCGGCAGCGCGAGTGCAGCCGCGGCGAACGCCGCGCCCCGGTGCCCGTAACCGGTGAACATGTCCAGCGACGCCGCCGCCGGTGCCAGCAGGACGACGGGCGCGGCGCCGGACGAGTGGCGCTCCTCGGCGGCCAGGCGGGCCGCCTCACGCACCGCGGTCGCCATCACAGCATCCGCATCCGACGCATCAGCAACAACTGTCACAGGAGAAAGGCGCGCATCATCAGTCACTTGGGGCACTGCACTATCGTCGCCCGAAGTCACGCGAACGACCGGTACATCCGGCGCGTGTCGCGCCAATGCGGCCGCGATCTCGCTCGCATCGAGGCCCAGCAGCACTGCCCCCGCGAGCCGCGACGCCGTCTCGGCGACCAATGGACCCACGTCGGCGCCCTTGAGCTGACCGCCCGCGATCCACACCACCCGGTCGTGTGCCAGCAGCGACGCGCGCGCGGCATGCGGGTTCGTGGCCTTGGAGTCGTCGATGAACACAGCGCCGTCCACCGTCGCCACCGGCTCCGCGCGGTGCGCGCCCACCTGGAACGCGGCCAGCGCCGCCCCCGCGGTCTCCGGCGCGACGCCGACGGT
>NZ_BAABFR010000214.1:0-2209 GCF_039541155.1 Tsukamurella soli | reverse complement strand
TCTTCCTAAGACCGCTTGGCCTCCGACTTAGGCGGGCCCGGCACCGTCGGCGCCCGCCGCGGGCGAACCCGCTGCGTCGGGGGAGTCCGACGATGCGTGACCCGCGCGCCGGAGGGCGGCGCGTCGGCTGGGCGCGCGTGGCGCTGGTGCTGCTGCTGGTCGTGGCGTCGGTCGCGGGCTGTGCGTCGATCCCGGACCGGTCTAGTCCGCGCGTGATCCCGGGGCTGGGCGGCGAGTCCCCGGCGGTGAGTCGCGACATCTCGCCGCGCCGCGACGCCGCGCCGGAGGTGATCGTGCGCGACTTCCTCAAGGCCAACGCGATCGCCGACGCCGACTACGCGGCGTCCAGGCGGTTCCTGGTGCCGTCCGGGGTCACGTCGTGGCAGGTGCCCAAGCAGGCGATGGTGGTGACCAAGATCGACGTCATCCCCACGCAACGCTCGTCGTCGGTGACCAAGATGACCATCCGGGCGCAGGCGGAGGGGACGTTCGACTCCGACGGCGTGTTCGAGCCGACACGCCAGTCGGTGTCGCAGAACGTGCAGCTCGCGCTGGTGTCCGGGCAGTGGCGCATCCAGGGCCTCTCGTCGGTCGGGCAGACGCCAATGCTCCTGATCGACGACGACGAGTTCCGCTCCGTGTACCGACGCTACCTGCTGTACTTCCCCGACCCCTCCGGCCGCACCATGGTGCCCGACGCCCGGTGGTTGGCGAGCTCCCGCGACCGCCTCCCGGCCGACCTGCTCACGCTGCTGGTGCGCGGTCCGCGGCCGTCGCTTCAGGACGCCGTGTTCAACCCGTTCGGCCAGAGCTCGACGGTGCGCGGTTCCGTCACCGATCTGAGCGGCTCCCAGAAGGACGCCGGCGTGGGATACGCCGGGGTGCGGGTGGACTTCGACGGGGTGCCCAAGCTCGAGCCGGACGTGGCCAAGCTGCTCGCCGGCCAGGTGGTGTGGACGCTGTCCGGCGCCGACGTGCAGGGCCCGTACATGGTCACCGTCGACGGGGCACCGCTCGACGACAAGCATCCGTCGGGCTGGAACGTCAACGACGTCGCGTCGGTGAGCCCCAACGCCTCGTCCGACCTCGCCGTCGGTCTGCACGGCGTGCTGAACGGCGCGTTCGTGCGGGTCACCCCGACCACGACGATCCCGGTCCCAGGCCCGCTGGGGCAGCTGAAGACCATCCGTTCGGTGGGGCTGTCGGGGACCGGTAGGGAGGTCGCAGCGGTGTTGGACACCGGCGCGCAGGGGCCCGGGCAGGGCACCGCGCTGGTGATCGGCCCGTACGGGGGCGTCCCGACCCAGGTGCTCGTGGCGGGGACGATGACCCGGCCCAGCTGGATGCCCGACGACGCGACCGTGTGGACGGTCCTCGACGGCACCCGGGTCGTGCGGCTGCGGCAGGACCAGGCCACCGGTGAGATCACGGAGATGGACGTCGACTCGAGCGAGGTGGCTGCGATCGCGCCCGGCCCGATCACCGACCTGCGCCTGTCGCGGGACGGCGTGCGGGTCGCCATGATCGTGGGCGGCAAGGTGCTGGTCGGTGTGGTGCAGCAGAAGTCCACCGGGCAGTCGATGATCGCGCACCTGCAGCAGGTGGCGATCGACCGCGACATGTCGGCCTCGTCGATCGACTGGAACGCCGGCGACAACTTCGTGATCGGCCGCACCACCTCGGACTCGCCCGTGCTGTCGGTGCGGTACGACTCCGGCGACGTGACCCCGCTGCCCAGCCGCAACCTGTCGCCGCCGATCTCCATGGTGGCGGCGTCGCAGAACACCGTCTACGCGACCGACTCCAGCGGAGTCTGGGAGATCGAGATCGGCCCGGACTCGACCAGTCAATACTGGTCGCAGGTGGACGCGCTGGCCGGGGGGCACGCGAACCCGGTCCTGCCCGGCTGAACCGGGCCGGGCGAGGGCGTCCGGTGAGGGGAGACGTGGGCGGATTCTGGCCCGGTGTGCTGGCGGAGCTGGTGGATCTCGCCGTGCCGCGGGTATGCGGCGGGTGCGGCGCGCCCGGGGTGCGATGGTGCGCGGAGTGCGAGCGCGCACTGCACGACGTCCCCGCCCGGATCCGCCCGACGGTGTCCGTGGGCGTCCCGGTGTGGACGCTCGGCCGCTACGAGGGGCCGCGGCGTGCCGCGGTGCTGGCGCTCAAGGAACGCGGCCGGGCCGACCTGGCCCGGCCGCTCGGCCGCGCC
>NZ_BAABFR010000213.1:0-2214 GCF_039541155.1 Tsukamurella soli | reverse complement strand
CTCCTGCGCCCGCCGCTCGCGCTGCTGGGCCCGCCGCTCGCTGCGCTCCTGAGCCCGCTGGGCCCGCTGCTCGCTGCGCTCGGACGCCTGCTGCTCGGCTGCGCGCTGCCCCTCACCGTCGTCGGCCGTGCGGTCGTCGTCGGTGCTGTCGTGCGCGGCTGCCATGGCCTGGAACATCGGGTGCGGCTTGTGCGGCTGGCTCTGCTGCGGCTTCTCCTCGCGCGGCGCCACGACGTCCGGCTTGCCCGACCGCTTGCGCTTCTTGTTGCGCCCGCCGTCGAACTGCGCCGACTGGCGACCGTCCTCGGGGCCGCCCACATCGACGGGGTCGTCGTGGATCAGGATTCCCCGGCCGCCGCAGGTGGGGCAGGTGGTGGAGAACGCCTCGACCAGCCCCGTGCCGATCCGCTTGCGCGTCATCTGCACCAGACCGAGCGACGTCACCTCGGACACCTGGTGCCGGGTGCGGTCACGGCCCAGCGACTCGGTGAGCCGCCGCAACACCAGGTCGCGGTTCGACTCGAGCACCATGTCGATGAAGTCCACCACGATCATGCCGCCGATGTCCCGAAGGCGCATCTGCCGCACGATCTCCTCGGCCGCCTCGAGATTGTTGCGGGTGACGGTCTCCTCGAGGTTGCCGCCCGCACCGGTGAACTTGCCCGTGTTCACGTCGATCACGGTCATCGCCTCGGTGCGGTCGATCACCAGGGTTCCGCCGGACGGCAGCCACACCTTGCGGTCGAGCGCCTTGGCCAGTTGCTCGTCGATCCGGTGCACGACGAACACGTCGGGCGCGTCGGCGTGTGCCTTCTCAAAGCGCTCGACGCGCTGCAACAGGTCGGGCGCCACCGTCGACACGTACCGCTCGACGATGTCCCACGACCGATCGCCCTCGACGACCAGCTTGCTGAAGTCCTCGTTGAACAGGTCGCGGACGACCTTGACCAGCAGGTCGGGCTCCTCGTAGAGCGCCCGGACTCCGGCGTGGCGGTCCTTCGACGCGCTCTCGATCTCACCCCACTGCTGCTGCAGCCGCTCGACGTCGCGGGCCAGCTCCTCGGCACTGACACCCTCCGACGCGGTCCGGATGATCACGCCGGCGTCGCCCGGGACGATGTCCTTGAGGATGTCCTTCAGTCGCTTGCGCTCGGTGTCCGGCAGCTTCCGGGAGATGCCCGCCGAGCCGCCGCCCGGCACGTACACCAGGAACCGTCCGGCCAGCGAGATCTGCGTGGTCAGCCGGGCGCCCTTGTGACCCACCGGGTCCTTGGACACCTGCACAAGCACCTGGTCACCCGGCTTGAGCGCCTGCTCGATCTTGCGGGCGTTGCCGTCCAGGCCGGCAGCGTCCCAGTTGACCTCGCCGGCGTACAGGACGCCGTTGCGCCCGCGCCCGATGTCGACGAACGCCGCCTCCATCGAGGGCAGGACGTTCTGGACGCGGCCCAGGTAGATGTTGCCGACCATCGAGGCGGACCCCGACGACGTCACGAAGTGCTCGACCAAGACGCCGTCCTCGAGGACCGCGACCTGGGTGTAGTCGATGGGGTGGTCGATCGGCTTGCCCTCGCCGTCGACGGTGCCCACCACGGACGTGCGCTCGCGGACGACCATCACGCGATCGACGGCCTCGCGGCGCGCCAGGAACTCCGACTCGGTGAGGATCGGGGGGCGGCGACGGACGGACTCGCGGCCGTCGCGCCGACGCTGGCGCTTCGCCTCGAGCCGGGTCGAGCCGCTGATTCCGCGGACCTCGTCGCGTCGGGTCTTGGGCCGGGGCTCACGCTCGTGGACGACTGTGTTCGGCGGGTCGTCGGGGGTGGACGCGTCGGCGTCCCCCTCCCCACCCGAGCGGCGCCGGCGTCGGCGACGGCGACGGCGCGAACTGCCGTCGGTGACATCCTCGACCGAATCGTCGTCGTCTCCGTCGGCGGTCGACTCCGCTTCGTCCGCGGAGTCCGAACCCGACGCATCGGCTGCGGGCTCCTCGCCGGGCGACCGGTCGCCATCCTCGTGCTCGTCGGCGTCACGCTCGTCGGCGGGTCGGTCGGCCTTTCCGGTCTCCGACCCGTCGTCCTGCGCCGAGGCACCGTCCTGCGCCTGGTCTACGCCCTGTTTGTCCGAGCCCTGCGGCTTATCCGTGGCATCGAGGCCGTCGCCGTCGTCGCCGCGACCGCCGCCCCGGCCCAGGCGACCACGCCGCCGGCGCCG
>NZ_BAABFR010000212.1:0-2218 GCF_039541155.1 Tsukamurella soli | reverse complement strand
GGGCCGCGGCGCGCCGCCACAGTCCGGTGCGCCCCGCCAGTCGGGTGCGACACGCCAGGGGGCTCCGAGACAGGGCTCGCCGCGGCAGGGCGCAGCCCGACCGGGTCGGCCGCGCCAGCCGCGCCCCAGCAGGCCCACATCCGCCCGTAGCCGGCTGCAGAGCGGGATCAAGGCCGGGCTCGACACGACGTACCTGCGACGCAACCGATTCGGTGGCGCCGTGATCCTCGCCGTGTTCACCGCGATCGCGGTGTGGCTGGCCGTGGTGCAGTTCGTGGAGGCGCCGTCGCTGTCCCGGCGCGCAGCCGACCAGCGCGAGGTGTACGAGGTGCTGCCCGCCACCCGCGGCTCGATCGTGGATCGGAACGGCCAGCCCATCGCGTTCACGATGGAGGCCAAGTCGCTCACGTTCCAGCCGATCGTGGTGCGCAAGCAGCTCGAGGACGCATATAAGAAGGACCCCAAGACCGCGCCCGAGCCCACCCAGCGGTTGAAGGACATCGCGCACGACATAGCCCAGGTGCTCGGCGACAAGGTCGACGAGAACACCCTGTACGGCCAGCTCACCGGCAACGAGCCGTTCGTGTACCTGGCCCGCGGCGTCGACCCGGCCAAGGCGTCGGAGATCACCGACAAGTACAGCGAGGTGGGCGCCGAGCGGCAGAGCATCCGCAACTACCCCGGTGGCTCGCTCGCCGCCAACATCGTGGGCACCACGGGCTGGGACGGGCGCGGCCTCATCGGCCTCGAGTCCTCCCTCGACTCGGTGTTGGCCGGCAAGGACGGCTCGGAGGTCTACGACCGCGGCTCCGACGGTGTCGTCATCCCGGGCAGTACCCGCGACGTGCACCCCGCGGTGAACGGCTCCAAGGTCACGCTGACCATCGACAACGACATCCAGTTCTTCGTCCAGCAGGCCGTGCAGCAGGCGTACAAGAAGTCGGGTGCCAAGGCCGTGCGCGCCGTGGTCCTCGACGCGAAGACCGGGCAGGTCCTCGCGATGGCGAACAACAACACGTTCAACCCCGCTCTCGGAGTGGCCAACAACCCGCCGAACGCGGACCTGGGCAACCCGTCGGTCACCACCCCGTTCGAGCCCGGCTCGGTGAACAAGATCATCACGGCGTCGGCCGTGATCGACAACCACCTGACCACCCCGACCGAGGTGCTGCAGGTCCCGGGCGACATCCACCTGGCCGGTGTCACGGTGCACGACGACTGGGTGCACAGCGTCGCGCCGTATACGACGACCGGCGTGTTCGGTAAGTCGTCCAACGTGGGCACGCTGATGCTGGCGCAGCGGCTGGGGGAGAACCGCTTCGCGGAGTACGTGCACCGGTTCGGCCTGGGTCAGGCCACCGGCGTCGGCCTGCCGGGCGAGAGCGACGGGTACGTCCCGGCGCGCAGTCAGTGGTCCGGCGGCACGTTCGCCAACCTGCCGATCGGCCAGGGCCTGTCCATGACGCTCCTGCAGATGACGGACATGTACCAGGCCATCGCCAACGGCGGCCTGCGGATCCCGCCGCGCATCATCGAGAGCGTCGACGGTGGTCACAACCCGACGACGACCCCGCAGGGCGTCCAGGTGGTCACGCCCGAGGCGGCCCACACCGTGCTGAACATGTTCCGTGCCGCGCTGCAGTGCGACACGGGCCTACAGCGCGGCACCGGTTGCTCGGGCGCGATCCCCGGATACCAGCTCAGCGGTAAGACGGGTACCGCCCAGCAGGTCAACCCGGTGACGCACGCCTACTACGACTCGGTCTACAACATCACCTTCGCGGGGATCGCTCCCACCAACGATCCCCGATTCGTGGTCGGCATCATGATGGACGCGCCGACGCGCAGCTCCGACGGCAGTGGCGGGCAGTCCGCGGCGCCGCTGTTCCACGACATCGCCGCCTACCTGCTGCAGAAGATGGCCGTCCCGCTGTCCCCGGCGGCCCCGAAACTGCTGCTGCAGGCGGGTTGGTAACCCCTGTCCGTACCGGCGGGTACTCTCAGCCGGTGCCCGATTCGGATCCGACACGACCCACCTCCGGGGCCGGGGTCTCCCTCGGCGCGCTGGCCGCGGCCGTCCCCGGCCTGAGCGTCCCGTCCGCGGACGTCGCCGTCACCGTCACAGGGGCGACGGTGCGCGCACAGGACGTGCGCCCCGGCGACCTGTTCGGCGCGGTGCCCGGCACAAGTCGGATCGTAGCCATGTCGTTCTGTGAGC
>NZ_BAABFR010000211.1:0-2315 GCF_039541155.1 Tsukamurella soli | reverse complement strand
AGCCGCGTGGTGCGGCGTCGGGGCCGCCCTGCTGCTCGCGACCGCGGTACTCGTGGGCCGCCGCGCCCGCGGCGACCTCACTCCGGTCGGCTTGGCGGCAGCCGGGATCGTCCTCGCCGCTGGCGGCGGTGCGTGCGCGGTGCCGCTGCCCGGTGGTGAGGGTTTCGGCGCCGCCAACCTGCTGCTCGGATCGGCCGCGGCGGGGTGCGCAGCGCTGCTCGCCGCACGTCTGGTGGGGCGCGGGCTGGGGCTGTACGCGGCGGTCGCATGCGCGGCGGCGCTATCCGGCACAGCCGCGGGCGCCGGGGTGTTCGCACCCGGTCACCGGGTGCCCTTGGCCGCCACCGTCGGCGCCGTCGGGTACGTGGTCGTCACGCTGGCCCCACGGGTCGGGGCGATCGCGGGCCGGCTACCACTGCCGCGGGTGCCGGCGGCGGGAGAGCGCATCGATCCGATCGGTGACGACCCGCCTCCGGTGATCGCCGGGGTCGACGCGGTGTCGCTCGACGCCGAGATCGCGGGCGCCCGGGGTGAGACGGAGGCCACGACCGTGACGCCCAGGCCGCCGGTGGTCGACGAGAGCCGCGTGGCAGTCGCCTCCGCGGTAACCACCGGCACCGTCGTCGGCGCCAGCCTCACGGCCGCGGCAGGTGCCGTGGTGGTGGGGACCGATGCGCCCGAACTACGTTGGCACCATGTGGCTTTCGTCCTGGTGATCGCCGTGACGCTGGCGTTGCGGGGCCGCACCCATGCAGACCCCGTGCAGGCGGGCGTCCCGATCGCCGCGGGAGCGGCGATCGCCGTCGCCACCGCCGCGGCGATCGCGTGCGGGTACGGCTGGTGGCCCGTGTTCGGGCTGACGGGCATCGCCGTGATCGCGAGCGTTGCCCTACTCTGCGGCGTCACCGCGCCCCTGGCGGCGTTCACCCCGGTGCAGCGGCGGGGCACCGAACTGGCCGAGTACCTCGCCGTCGCCGCCACCGCGCCACTCCTCGCGTGGGTGTGGGGCGTGTTCGCCACGGTGCGCAACCTGTGAGTGCGGCAGACCGGGCCGAACGAGCACGTCGCCTGGCCGCGGTCGCTCTGCTCACGGCCGTCGCAGTGCCGATCCCGGCCGCCTACGCGGCCCCCACCGGCGGCTCGGAGGGGGACCTCCACGGCGGCAACCGGTCACAGGGTAGGGGCGCCGAGGTCGACCCGCGCGCACCGATACCGCGCGGCCCGATCGCGCCGATCTCGCCGACCGAGCAACGCTCCCAGTGCCAGACGCTGTCGACGCTGCCCGGCACCGACCCGACCAGGCCGGGGCACGCGCAGCGCCTGCTCGGCTACGCCGCCGCATCGCGATTCACCCGCGGCGAGGGCCAGACCGTGGCGGTGATCGACACCGGCGTCACCCCCCACCCCCGCCTCGGGCCCGTACAGGCGGGCGGCGACTACGTGGCCGGCGGCGACGGTCGCACCGACTGCGACGCCCACGGCACCCTGGTCGCCGGTATCGTCGCGGCCCGTCCATCGGCTACAGACGGCTTCTCGGGCGTGGCTCCGGCAGCCGCGATCATGGCGATCCGCCAGTCGAGCCTCGCGTTCGCTGCACGGGACCGCGGGGGCGCCGCACCAGGGAACGTGACGACGTTGGCGTACGCGGTCACACGGGCCGTCGACCTCGGCGCGACGGTGGTCAACATCTCCCAGGTGGCATGTGGTCCGACGGGCACAGACCTCGGCGACGCCGCGCTGGGTCGCGCCGTCCGCTACGCGTTCGAGCGGAACGTGGTCGTGGTGGCCGCAGCCGGCAACGTCGGCAGCGGGTCGGCGTGCGGTACGCAGAACGTGCCCGGGCGCACTGCGACCGTCGCCTCACCCGCTCGCTTCGCGGACTACGTCCTATCGGTCGCCGCGACCGAGCCGACCGGGCGACCGGCATCGTTCTCGCTCGCCGGGCCATGGCTCGGGGTCGCCGCGCCGGGCACCGACATCACCTCGCTCGACCCCCGCGGTGGTGGTCTGGCGAACGGCCAGACCACTCGCGACGGGATCGGTCCGATCGACGGGACCAGCTTCGCGGCGCCGTACGTGGCAGGTATCGCAGCGCTGGTCCGCGCGCGGTTCCCGGAGCTGTCCGCCGGGGACGTCGTGCGCCGCATCACCTCCACCGCACGGCATCCCGCAGGCGGCTGGGACGAGTCCGTGGGCTACGGCGTCGTGGATCCGGTCGCTGCGCTCACCGCCGAGGTGGCGCCCGCGGCGCCCGCCCGCCCCGGCCGGCTCGCCGAAGTCGGAGGCCAAAGCGGTCTTAGGAAGACAACCACTAG
>NZ_BAABFR010000210.1:0-2331 GCF_039541155.1 Tsukamurella soli | reverse complement strand
GCGGGCGCAGCAGGCGCCGCAGGGGCAGCAGGCGCTGCGGGCGCAGCAGGCGCTGCGGGCGCAGCCGGGGCCGTCACCGTCTGCACCTGCTGCGCCGCCACCACGTACCGGGCGTAGATCCGCTTCTGCGCCACGACATCGTCTGCATGCTGCTTCGCGGCCGCGAGGGCGCGCTGCGCCAGATCGCGCTGCGCGAGCAGCCTCTGCTGGGCCGCCTGCTGCGTCCGTAGGGCGACGACGGTGGCGGTGATCGAGTCGACGGCCTGCCGCTTGCGGTCGGCGGCGGCGGCGCGAGCGGCGTCGGCCTGGATCTTGGCGGACCGGGCGGCGGTGCGCTGTCCGAGCGCCTTCTGCTTCGCAGACTGCAGCGTCACGAGCGCCTCGCGCTGCTTCTCCGCGATCTCGGTCAGGACGGTCTGGCGGTCGAGGGCCGTATCCACGTCGGGGCTGGACAGGACGTCGGCGAGGCCGCCGGCGGTGTTGCCCTGCATGTACGCGGCGCGCACCATGTCGTCGAAGGTCTTCTGCGCGCCCGCGATCCGCCTGTCGGCCGTGGTGACGGCACTGTCGGACACCGTGACCGCGGTCCCTGCGGCCGTCGCAGCGTTGTCCGCGGTCTGCAGGTCGATGATCGTGCGGTTGACCGCCTGCTGCTTGACCTGCACCTGGCTACGCAGATCGGCGAGTTGCTGATCGGCCGACGCGATGCGATCGACCAGCGCGGTCACCACGTTGGTCTGCTGATCGACGGCGGGATCCGCCCACGCGGCTCCCGGAACACCCACGGCGAGTGTTCCTGTGGCCAGCACGGCGAGCACCGACCTGGTCGCGAAACGCTTCGCGGGTTGTGCCGTACGGCGCCTCAAGGTGTCTCCCTAGGTTGCTCGAGATACGTCACATCCGTGCCATTGGACCCCACCCGGCATCAAATGCGTCACATGTACCGTACGACAACTTTAGTCCCTAGGAAAACATCAGTAACAAATTACATGAGTGTGACTATCACACACACCGTTCTACCTGGATGAATGCAACGAGACGAAGCCCGCGCAATCGGCGTCATGCAGCCCGGATCGCGCGATGAATGACCCGATTCTCGCGCGCCGTCCTGATGGCCGGCCGTACCGGAGCCCTCGATCAGCCCGCGCTGCCGGCCGGCCGATCACCGTCGGCCCCGGCCTGCACAGCCGTGCCGGATGAGGCCCCCGCCAGTGCCGCCTCCTTGCGCGCCGCGTCGACGGCCCGGCTCTTCCGCCGTGTCACGACACGCCCGATACCCGCGGCAACGGCCACCACCGCGATGAGCGCCCAGGTGATCCCCGTCCACGAGGTGGTGGCGCCGGTCGCGATGTCGACGAACGTCGACGCGGCGACCGGCGGGTTGGACAGCGGCAGCCGCGCACCGATGCCGTGTCCGTCCTGCCCCTTCTCGATCTGGAAGCGCGTCAGCTGGTTGGACTGGCCGGCCACCTGCCCCGGCGACATCACGAGCACCGTCATCTTGCCGCCGAGGTCCTTGCTGACCTTCATGCCCAGGTCCCGCAACGAGGTGTCGGGGACGTAGTCGTGCGCCAGGACGATCACCTTGAAGTTCTGCACACCCTTCGCCTCGGCCTGGTGCACGACCTGCTCGAGCTGCGGGATGGTCGACTGCAGAGCCGGATTGAGGACCGCGACGCCGGTCTCCTTCAACTGCTGCTCGATCGCCGTGAGGTCCACGTCGGGTGGGATGGCGGCGATTATCGGCATGGGGCCCATGGACCCACACAGTACGACACAATGATCGAGTCCCGCGGCGGCACGCCGGACACCCCCCGAGCCCTCACAGGACAAGCGTACTGTTATTATTGGCCCAGTCACCGACACAGCCCGTCGGTGCAACCCACACGATGAGAGTGGAGCTGACGTAAGCGATGAGTATCGATTCTTTCTCCGCCCGTGGCACGCTCGAGGTCGGCGATCAGTCGTACGAGATCTTCCGTCTCAGCGCTGTACCCGGCACCGAGAAGCTTCCGTATGCCCTCAAGGTCCTGGCAGAGAACCTGCTGCGGACCGAGGACGGCGCGAATATCACCCAGGACCACATCAACGCGATCGCCGCGTGGGATCCCTCGGCCGATCCGAGCATCGAGATCCAGTTCACCCCGGCGCGCGTGATCATGCAGGACTTCACCGGCGTGCCCTGCATCGTCGACCTCGCCACCATGCGGGAGGCGGTGACGGCTCTCGGCGGTGATCCGAACAAGGTGAATCCGTTGTCGCCGGCGGAGATGGTGATCGATCACTCGGTGATCCTGGACGTGTTCGGTACCTCGGATGCGTTCGCCCGCA
>NZ_BAABFR010000209.1:0-2720 GCF_039541155.1 Tsukamurella soli | reverse complement strand
GCCCCCGCCCGCGCCGCCCGCCCCGCCTGCGCCGGGGTGTGGGCACCGGCGGGTCGTTGCGGAGCCGGTTCCGCTCGGCCGCCGCCTTCTCGTAGTCCGACGGTTCCGTCCGGGCCGCTGCGGCCACCCGCGCCCGGACGGCGTCGGGGTCGCCTACCAGGTCTGAGATCACCGTCTTCGCGGCGGCGATGAGCTTGCGCTCGTCGGAGTACGTCAGCCGCGACGGCAGGTCGGCGAGCGGCACCCACGCGACCTCGGCGACCTCGTAGTCCTCGGCACTGAGGTCGCCGCCCTCCCAGGACAGCAGGAAGTGGTGCACGGTCTTGTGCACGCGGCGGCCCTCGGCGGCGAACCAGTAGTCGATCTTGCCGATCGGTGCGAGCACCGACCCCGTCAGGCCGGTCTCCTCGGCGATCTCCCGGATCGCGGTCTGCTCGGCCGTCTCCCCCACCTCGATGTGGCCCTTGGGCAGCGACCACAGAATGCGGCCGCGCCGGTCTGTGCGGCCGATCAGGGCGGCGCGCAGCCCGGACTCGCCGGCTCCGTCCAGCCCGGCCACGACGAGGCCGCCCGCGGACGTCTCGCGCACCGTCCGGGCACGGGTGTCCGGTCGCTGTCGTCGGGCCGTACGGGCCGGGGTGGCGCGGTGGGACCGCGCCACGGCGGACGCCTGCCCCGGTGGGTGCGGTTTCGGTGCCCCGGCGACGTCGGTGTTTCGGGGTTGTATGCGTTCTGGCCGGACCTGCCGGTCGGATCGTGATGCCTGACGCTCGGTGGGCCGGTCACCGTCGACGGGGGCGTCCCCGTCGGCCGGAGTACAACCGGTCGGGCAGCCGGTGGGGGCGTCCCCACCCGGCGTCGGCGAGCCACCGTCGGGCGAGCCGGCCGTGGCCGGATCCCGATCGGTGACCCGGGTGAGCTGGGCGCGGGAGCGCCCACGGCCGCCGCGCCGTCGGCGTCGGCGCGGCCGGGGAGAGTCGGGCTCTCCGGGCTGTCGAGACTGATCCGCGGCAGCACCCGGGCCCGTACCGAGACGCGGCTGACGCCGGTCGGGGTCGGCGGATTCTGCGGATGACACGCTGCCGATGCTACTGGCGCGTGCTGCGGGCAGAGCGCCGACGCGGTCGATTGGCGCGGCGTCGGTAGACTGGCGGGTCGTGACAGATTCTGCCGACGCAGCGCACGAGGTGCGCCGCGTGCCCCCCGACGAGGCGCGCGAGGAGCGTCGTACGCGGCTCCTCGCGGCCGCACAGATCTCGCTGCGGCAGCTCTCCGACATCCTCGGCCCGCTGGGCACCCGGTTCGCCGACGCGGGCTTCGAGCTGTATCTCGTGGGCGGCTCGGTGCGGGACGCCGTCCTGGGTCGGCTCACCAGTGATCTCGATTTCACCACCGACGCGCGGCCCGAGCAGGTCCAGGCGCTGCTACGGGGCTGGGCCGACGCGATGTGGGACACGGGTATCGAGTTCGGAACCGTGAGCGCCGAGGCCCTCGGCCAGATGCTGGAGATCACCACGTTCCGCGCGGAGGCCTACGACCGGGTCACCCGCAATCCCGTCGTGCGGTTCGGTGAGCGGCTCGAGGACGACCTGGTGCGCCGCGACTTCACTGTGAACGCGATGGCCGTGCGTGTCGGCCGCGGCGGCGCCGAGGAGTTCCTCGACCCGCTCGGCGGCATGGACGCCGTGCTCGCCGGGGTGATCGACACCCCTGCCACCCCGCAGGAGTCCTTCTCCGACGACCCGCTCCGGATGCTCCGGGCCGCACGGTTCGTCTCGCAGCTCGGATTCTCCGTCGCTCCGCGCGTGTCGGCCGCGATGGCGGACATGAACGCGGAGATCGACCGCATCACCCCTGAGCGGGTCCGCACGGAGCTGGACAAGCTGATCCTCGGCGAACACCCCGTCGACGGACTCGTGCTGCTCGTCGACAGCGGGCTCGCCGAGCGGGTGATCCCGGAGGTTCCCGGGATGAAGCTCGCGATCGATGAGCATCACCAGCACAAGGACGTCTTCTGGCACTCGATGACGGTGCTGCGGCAGGCGATCGACCTCGAGGACGCCGATCCGGACCTCGTCCTCCGCTGGGCCGCGTTGCTGCACGACATCGGCAAGCCCGCCACGCGCCGCCACGAGCCCGCCGGCGGCGTCTCGTTCCATCACCACGAGGTGGTCGGCGCGAAGATGGTGCGTAAGCGGATGCGCGCGCTCGCCTACTCCAAGGCCGTCACGGAGGACGTCGCCCGGCTGGTGTTCCTCCACCTGCGCTTCCACGGTTACGGCGAGGGGCAGTGGACGGACTCGGCGGTGCGTCGCTACGTGACCGACGCCGGGGACCTGCTCCCCCGGCTGCACAAGCTGGTGCGCGCCGACTGCACCACCCGCAACAAGCGGCGCGCGGCCCGGCTGCAGGCCACCTACGACTCGCTCGAGCAGCGTATCGAGCAGCTCAGAGAGCGGGAGGACCTCGATCGGGTCCGCCCCGACCTCGACGGCAACGCGATCATGCAGCTGCTCGGTCTGCCGCCGGGGCCCGAGGTGGGGCGCGCGTGGAGTCACCTCAAGGAACTGCGTCTCGACCGGGGCCCGCTCGAGCCCGACGAGGCCGCGGCCGAGTTGCGGCGCTGGTGGGCGGAGCAGGGCGCGCAGGTGCCGCTGGCCGAGCAGCCGGGTGGGGAGGCGTGAACCACCAGGTCGCGCGCGCCGCGCTGCGGTGCGCGG
>NZ_BAABFR010000208.1:0-2840 GCF_039541155.1 Tsukamurella soli | reverse complement strand
CGCGTCGACCGCGGCGGCGATCCCGCCGGGGCGGGGCGTCGACACCGTCAACACGCGGACTGCACCGTCGAGCCCGGCGGCCGCGTCGAGCAGGTCGCGCGGCACGTCGGCGCCCGCGAGTGCGAGCTGTAGGGCGGCGCCGTTGAGCCGCGCCTGGTCGGCGCGTAGCCGCCGCGGCTTGGCGAGATCGAGCGCGAGCAGCGACGTCGCATGCCCGAGCAGCACCTGGGCCACCGGGTCGGGCGGCGCGGGGCACACCGCGACCAGGTGCCCGTGGTCCTGGTCCGGTGAGCCGATTGCCTGGACGATCACGGTGCGGCCGGCGGCGTCCTGCGCGCTCGTCGCGGCGTGCCCGCCGGCCGCCAGTTCGGTTGCGAGGGCGGCGGCTCCGGCGTCCAGCGACCGTGGGTGCGCGATGCCCACCGCGCCGGTGCGGTCGGCCAGCGCGACGAGGAAGCCCGTTGCCGTCGCCAGCTCACGCACCAGTGCGGCCGGGCCGCCTGTGAGGACGGCACGAGTCATCCTGGGCTGGGCGCGGGACGCTCGGAGCAGCGCCGCGTACTCGGCGGCCGCGATCCGGTCCATGACGGCGCGGGCGATCGCGGCGAACGGGGTGGCGCGCGGCACCTGCAGCACCGGCAGGCCGAGCTCCTCGGCGGCCGACAGGAGGTCCGGCGGTATCTGCTCGAACGACAGTCCGATGCCGAATCCCAATGCCGCCACGCCGGATTCGGCCATGCGACGGATGTAGGCGCGGCGTTCGGGGCCCGCCGCGGGGAGCGACAGACCGGTGGTGAGCACCACCTCGCCGCCGCCCAGCCACATGAACGGCTCGGCGTGTTCGATGGTCTGTACCTGTGTCACCGGCCGCTCCAGCGAGCCCGCGGCGGCGGCGACCTGCAGCCGCAGGCTCGGGACCGACGCGAGCCACCGCACCGTGACAGCGCTGCTCGTCATCGTGCCTCCCCGTCGTTCTCTCGACTTCGTCACCCGCTCGACCGGGGGTTCCCGACCGACCACGTGCCCGCTGCGCGCGGTATGGACATTGTGGCGCATGAAGTCCGATTCGACACGCCTATCCGTACCGTGCGAAACAGGGGCGTAGGTCACATCGTTGACAGCGAGCGGTGGCCCGCGTTTCCCGGGCGCCGCGCCGCATCCCGTCGGCCGAGCGACCGACGACGGCGGCAGAGCAGCACCCGTGGCGGCAGCGCACCCGTGTGGACGGGTCCGGCGACCGTGACGGGTCGAGACGAAGGAGCACGTCCGACATGACAGACATCGAGTACCGACTTCCACAGCGTCTCGAGCTGCGCACCGACTTGCCGGGCCCGGCATCGGTTGCGCTCGCCGCGCGCCGTGCCGCGGTCGTCGCGGCAGGCGTCTCGTCGACCGCGCCCGTGTTCGCCGCAGACGCCGACGGTGGCGTGATCGTCGACGTGGACGGCAACTCGCTGATCGACCTGGGCTCCGGCATCGCCGTGACCAGCGTCGGCGCCAGCGATGCGAAGGTCGCCGCCGCCGTCGCCGCGCAGGCCGCGCACTTCACCCACACGTGCTTCATGATCACGCCCTACGAGGGCTACGTCGCCGTCGCCGAGCGGCTCGTCGCGCTGACCCCCGGACACCACGAGAAGCGCGTGGTGTTGTTCAACTCGGGCGCTGAGGCCGTGGAGAACGCCGTCAAGGTGGCGCGGCTGGCGACCGGCCGGCAGGCCGTCGTGGCGTTCGACCACGCGTACCACGGCCGTACCAACCTGACGATGGCCCTGACCGCCAAGTCGATGCCGTACAAGCAGAACTTCGGCCCGTTCGCGCCTGAGGTGTACCGCATGCCGATGTCGTACCCGTTCCGCGACCAGCCGGGCCTGACCGGCGTCGAGGCCGCCCAGCGCGCGATCGGCATGATCGAGAAGCAGATCGGTGCCCAGAGCCTGGCCGCGATCGTGCTCGAGCCGATCCAGGGCGAGGGCGGGTTCATCGTGCCCGCGCCCGGCTTCCTGCCGACGCTGGTGGCGTGGGCCAGGGAGAACGGCGTCGTGTTCATCGCCGACGAGGTGCAGACCGGCTTCGCCCGCACCGGCAACTGGTTCGCGAGCGAGGACGAGGGCATCGTCCCCGACCTGATCACCCTGGCCAAGGGCATCGCCGGCGGCATGCCGCTGTCGGCGGTCGTGGGCCGCGCCGACCTCCTGGACGCGGTGCACCCCGGTGGCCTCGGTGGTACGTACGGAGGCAACCCCGTCGCCTGCGCGGCCGCGCTCGCCACGCTGGATCGCATGGCCGAGTACGACCTGCCCGGCCGCGCCGCCGCCCTGGGGGCGCGCGCCAAGCAGACCCTCACCGACCTCGCGGCGGACGTCCCGGCCATCGGCGACGTCCGCGGCCGCGGACTGATGCTGGCCGTCGAGTTCGTCGGCGCCGACGGCATCACCCCCGACGCCGCGCTGACCAAGGCCGTCGCCGCGCGCTGTCTCGAACAGGGGGTGCTGGTGCTCACCTGCGGCACCTACGGCAACGTCATCCGGCTGCTGCCCCCGCTGGTGATCGCCGAGGAGACCCTCGACGAGGGCCTCGCGATCCTCGTCGACACCATCCGCGCCCTCGCCGGTGCCCAGGCGGAGGTGTCCGCGTGACCGCGGCGCCGGAAGTGGAGTGCGCCGGCCGCATCGAACCCGATCGACTCCCCACCCACGGTCTGTTCGTCGGCGGCGAGTCCGTCCCCGCGGCGGACGGCCGCACGTTCGAGGTGATCGACCCCGCCACCGGACGGGCGATCGCCGTGGTCGCCGACGCCGGCGCGGCCGACACCGAGCTCGCGCTGCGCGCCGCGCCAAGTC
>NZ_BAABFR010000207.1:0-2846 GCF_039541155.1 Tsukamurella soli | reverse complement strand
CTGGCCGCGCCCGGCACCGTCGGACGGCGGGCCGGCACCGTCGGTGCCCGACGGGCCCGGTCGGCCCGATCCCGGCGAACCGACCCTGTGGGCGCAGCGCGAGGCGCTGAAGTGCGCGCTGCAGCTGCCTGCCCTGGCGGGCGTCGTGTTCGACGCGCTGGCCGTCGAGTGCTTCACGCACCCCGCGTACATCGCCGTGCGGTTGGCGGTCGAGTCGGCGGGCGGCACCTCGGCGGGGCTCGGTGGCGCGGAGTGGGTGGACACCGTCGGGCGGCACGTCGAGGGGCAGACCCTCGAGAGCCTGATCACTGAGCTGGCCGTGGAGCCCCTGCCCGTGCTGGACGAGAACGCGCCGCGGTACGTGCAGGGGATGCTCGCACGGGTACAGGCGGTCTGGGTCGGTGAGCAGATCGCCGACCTCAAGTCCAAGCTGCGACGCATGTCCCCGGCGACCGACGACGAGTACAACCGCCTGTTCGGCGATCTCGTCGCGCTCGAGGCATACAAGCGCAGTCTCAACGAACAGGCGAACGGCGACCTCGACCTGGGATAGGCGAGTCAGACCACCAGCTTCGCGCGCAGGGCGTCGACGGTGTCCGGCGTCAACCCGAGCCCCTCGCGCACATAGCGGTCGACGGTGCCGTACCGCGCGCCGAGCTCGTCGAAACCGGCTTCCAGGGCCTCGGGGAACACCCCGTACATCTCCCGCACCGCCACGGCCACGTCCGCGCCGTGCTCGGCGGCCACGGCCTCGCCGATGGCGGTGATCGCGTCGCGCGAGTACTCGTTGGTCAGCAGGTAGTCGTGTAACACGTCGGCACGCGAGGCCCCGGACAGGGACTGCAGGATCGCCGCGGCCCAGCCGGTGCGGTCCTTGCCCGCCGTGCAGTGGAACAGCTGTGGCCCGTCGGTGGTCGCGATGTCGTGCAGCAGCCCGCCGAACGCCGCCCGGGCGCCCGGCTCGGTCACGAACGAGCGGTTCGCGGCGAGCAGCATCCGGCGCGCGCTGCCGGGGCGCAGGGTCGACGGGTCCAGCGTGCCCAGGTCGTTGTCGTCGCCAAGGATGTTGTGCCGGGCGTAGCCGGTGCCGGCGGGCAGGACGTCGGGGTGTTTGTCCACCTCGATCGTGGTCCGCAGGTCGTAGACCCGGGTCAGTCCGAGCGCCGTGAGCGCACTCGGCGCGTCGTCGGCGAGCGCCTCCGAGCGGAAGAGGACGCCGGTGCGCATGCGGCTACCGGCGGTCGGGTAGCCGGACGCTCCCGCTACGTCACGGAGGTTGTGCACCCGCTCAGTCGAGGTCGGTCTTGGGCGAGTAGACCGTGGTCTGGGGGTCGATCTCCCGCATCGTGCGCATCTTCGGGTCGGGGCTGAGGCCCTCCGCGAGCTTGCGCCGTCCGACCTCGACGGCCTTCTTGGTGACGGGACTCGTAGCGATTGCGCGGGCGGTGCGATTGATCTGCTCGTACCGGCGCCGGCCTGCCTTGGTCCCGAGGACGTATCCGGCACCCGCGGCCAGGACGATACGGATCATGCGCCGAATCCTACCCGCGTCGTGGCCTGTGGCTTCGCTGGGCGTACTACCGGAACGCGCATCGCCTGTAACGAATCGGGCTACCGTTTCAGATAACCCGGTGAATCGCATCCCCCACGCAGAACGGACATTGACGCATGGACAGGAAGAAGTTCGGCGCCGTGGCGCTGGCGACCGTGGCGGTCGCCGCCACCGTTGCCGGGTGCGGCAAGTCGACGAGCGGTGAGAAGCCGGTGTCCTTCACACCGGTGGTCGGTGACAACTTCACGGGTAACGTCTCGGCCCCGCAGACCGGCGGTGTGCCCGTGCCGCCCTCGGGTGTCACGATGATCGGCAACCCGATCGCCGCGCAGGCCGTCGCCAACTCGGGTCTGCCGCAGGGCACCGTCACCGCCACCTCGAACAACACCACGGTGTACTACCCGCCGGCGCCAGCGATCCCCGGCCTGGTGGTGCCGCCCGACTCGGTGCCGCAGCAACCGGAGCCGCTCGCACAGCCTGCGAACTGGAGCCCGTACGACTACCCGACCTCCACGGTCGACGTCTACCAGCAGATCTGCAACACCGGCCGGTGGCGCTCGTGGCAGGCCAGCAGCCAGATCCAGGCGCAGACCTGCTGGACCCTGTACGGTCGCCAGCTCGGCGTGCGGCCGTGGTATCCGGGTGACCGCGGTCCGCGGCCGTGGGATCAGCCCAACTACCCGACGCCGTGGTGGCGGTCGGGTTGGCACCCCGACGCCCCCGTCGTGTGGGTGTACCCGGGCGGCTGGAACCGGCCCCGGCCGCAGCCGATCATCTACGTGTCCGTCACGGTGAACATCGGCGGCAACCCGCACGCGCATCCCGATCCGCACGACCCCGTGCCGTACTACCCCGTCTGGGCCGTACGACCGGGCGCGCCGGTGCCGCAGGGTGGGCAGCAGCGGATCACGCCGCCGCTCCTGCCCGCGTACACCTCGAGCGCCGCGACGAACGCCTACGTGGCTCCGCCGGTCGCTCCGGGCGTCACGCTGCCGCCGGCGCCGGTCAACCCCGCCGACGGTGGTTCGAGCGCGATTCCCGGCGCCCGGGTGGTCGGTAACGCGAACACCAACGCGCAGATCACCACCCCGATATTCGTGACCGGCAGCGGTTCCGGGGCGAGCCTCGGTACGACGGTGGCGCCCGACGCCGCCAGCGTCGCCGCGGCGGCGGGTATCACCGCTCCAGCAACGAGCGCCGTGCCGGGTGCGACCGGTGGTGCCGGGATGTCCGGCGGCGAGCGGCCCGGTGGCGGTGTCGGCGGCGGCGCCAGCGCTGGCGTGACGGTGCCGGG
>NZ_BAABFR010000206.1:0-2855 GCF_039541155.1 Tsukamurella soli | reverse complement strand
CCCGCCAGGGTCGCCGCCAGCGCGGTGCGGACGGTGGCGGACCTGCGGTGATCGCCGGACGCGAGCACACCCAGCTGCACGCCGCCGACGGTGGCGGTGGCCGGCGTCACCGCGGTGCCCGCACGGGCCAGGTCGGCGCGGACGCAGAACGTGCGCTGCGCCTGCGCCTCCGCGAGCACGGCCGCGTTCACCTCCGGGTCGTCCGTGGCTGCGAGCACGTACCAGGCGTCGGCGAGGTCGCCCTCGCGGTATACGCGGCGGGTGAGGGTGATCCCCTCGGTCGACTCCACCGCCGGCGTGGCCTCGGGCGCGATGACGTGCACGTCGGCGCCGGCTGCCAGCAGCAGCGGCAGGCGACGCTGCACCACCGAGCCCGCGCCGACCAGCACGACCCGGCGGCCGCGCAGGTCGAGGCCGACGAGGTAGGGATCATGACGGTCGCTCATTGGGATGAGCCTAGTGAGCGCCTGACGGAGGCCTTCTCCCACGTGCGCACTCCCACATGCGCAGCGTGGACACCGCGCTGTCAGCCCGCCGCGCGCACCAGCCGCTCGACCGACGTCGGGTTCCCCGCGGGGTGGGTGTGGAGGTACGACGCGTGCACGTGTGGCCCGGCGAAGCCGTCGGTCACCGTCTGGCCCGCGTCGGTGCGCCAGCCCCAGGCGGGCCCGGCAGCACCGTCCGCAGCACCGCGGTCCCGCACCACCTCCGTGCGGTGGAACTCGTGTCCCGTGACCCGCTCGCCCGCGCGGTGCAGGAAGGAGTCGCCGAGAGCGACGGCGTCGCGGTAACCCAGGGTCAGTCGGGGGGTGAACGCGGCGCTCGCGGGCACGGCGGCGGCCATCTCGACACCGTCGAGCTCGCGCGCGAGGTACAGCAGCCCCGCGCACTCGGCGTGCACCACACCGCCACCGTCGACCAGCGCCCGGATCTGCGCGCGCAACGCGGTGTTGGCCGACAGCTGCGCGGCGAACATCTCCGGGAACCCGCCGGGCAGGATCGCGGCCGTCGCGCCGGGCGGCAGCTCGTCGACCAGCGGGTCGAACCGCCGCACGTCGGCGCCGGCGGCCGTCAGGAGTTCCTCGTGCTCGGCGTAGCCGAAGCTGAACGCCGGCCCGCCCGCCAGCGCCACGACCGGGCGCACGGCGACGATCGAGACCTCCGCGGCGGGGTCCCACGCGCGCCCGTCGGGCACCCGCGCGGCCAGGTCGGCGACGCGCCGCACGTCGACGTGCGCGGCGACCAGCTCGGTCATCGCGCCCTCCGCGTCGACCGCGGCCGCGGCCCGTTCGACGGCGGGGATAAGCCCGAGGTGCCGCTCGGGCACCGCGATCGCCTCCGCCGAGGGCACCGCGCCCAGCACCTCGAGCCCCGCGTGCGCGGCGGCGGCGCGCAGCACCCGCTCATGCCGCGGGCTGGACACTCGGTTGAGGATCACTCCCGCCACGGCGACGTCGGACCGGAACGCGCAGAACCCCGCGAGCACCGCCGCGAGGCTCTGCGAGTGGCCGCGCGCGTCCACCACGAGGACGACGGGGGCGTGCAGCGCAGCCGCGACGTCGGCCGTCGACCCGATGCCGACCGCGCCGACGCCCGCGGTCTCGTCGGCCGTGATCCGCCCGTCGAACAGGCCCATCACGCCTTCGACCACCGCGACATCGCAGCCGGCGGCGCCGTGCCGGTACAGGGGCGCGATCCGCTCCGGCCCGCACAGCACCGCGTCGAGGTTCCGCCCCGGCCGACCGGCGGCGACGGCGTGGTAGCCGGGGTCGATGTAGTCGGGGCCCACCTTGAACGGCGCCACCGAGCGTTCCGCGGAACGCAGCGCGCCCATCAATCCCGTCGCGATCGTGGTCTTGCCGCTGCCCGACGCCGGCGCGGCGATCACCACGGCGCGAGCTACCACGCCCGCCTCACCACTCGATCCCGCCTCACCACTCGATCCCGCCTCACCACTCGATCCCGCCTCACCACTCGATCCCGCGCTGCCCCTTGCGTCCCGCGTCCATGGGGTGCTTGACCTTGGTCATCTCGGTGACCAGGTCGGCGGCCTCGATCAGCGCCGCGGGGGCGTCGCGTCCGGTGATCACGACGTGCTGGTTCCCGGGCCGCGCGCGTAGCACCGCAACGACCTCGTCGGTGTCGATCCAGCCCCACTTCAGCGGGTAGGTGAACTCGTCGAGCACGTAGAACCGATGCGTCTCGACCGCCAGACGACGGGCGATCTCGTCCCAGCCGGCCCGCGCTGCGGCGGCGTGGTCGTCCTCTGCGGTCTCGTCGCGCCGCAGCCACGACCAGCCCTGCCCCATCTTGTGCCACTCGACCGGGCCACCGACACCGTCGCGCTCGTGCAGGTCGCCGAGCGCACGCAGGGCGCTCTCCTCCCCCACCTTCCACTTGGCGCTCTTGACGAACTGGAACACACCGATCGGCAGCGCCTGGTTCCAGGCGCGCATCGCCATGCCGAATGCCGCGGTCGACTTCCCCTTGCCCGCGCCGGTGTGCACGGCGAGGACGGGCTGGTTGCGGCGCTGCCGAGTGGTCAGGCCGTCCTCCGGCACCGACTCGGGCACTCCCTTGGGCATCTGGTCCCCTTCTGTGTGACGGCTCGGGCCGTGTGACGGCTGGCGGATCAGGCGGCGCGGGCCGCGCGCGCGAGCCCGGAAGCGCCCAGGCCGTCGAGCGGCAGCACCTCTGCGCCCAGCGCGGCGGCGACGGTGCGGGCCAGGCCCAGGCGCACCATCGAGGTCTCACAGTCGACGACCACGGCAGCGCGGCCCTCGGCGCGCAGCAGGCCGGCGGCGGTGACCGCACGCGGCAGCGGGTCGTGGCCGGAGGTGGCGCGGCCGTCGGTG
>NZ_BAABFR010000205.1:0-2872 GCF_039541155.1 Tsukamurella soli | reverse complement strand
CCGGTGTCGGCGCCGGGGGCCGCGCCCACACCGGCGGGAGGGCCGCAGACCGTGCCCGGGCCACGCCAGCGCGGGTCGACACCGTCGTAGCCGAGTCCGATAGGGCCCGTCTCGGCCCGACTCCGCCTGACCACGGGTTCGCCCGACGCGCGCCGCGCCGAGCTAATACCCTGGCCCAGTGCATGTCACAGGAACGTTTACCGTCGAGCCCAGCTACCCGCCCTCCCTCGCTCCCCTCGCGACCCTTGCGCAGAACCTGCGCTGGGTCTGGGACGGTCCCACCCAGGACCTCTTCGCCACATTGGCACCGCAGCAGTGGGCTGCCACCCTGGACCCGCTCGAGACCCTCCGCACCGCGCCGCAGGACCGGATCGACGCCTTGGGCGTCGACGAGGGCTACCTCGCTCGCGTCGATGCCGCGGCCGAGGACCTGCGCCGCTACCTCGACGAGCCCCGTTGGGCGGCCGGCATCCCGGGCGGCGCGCGGGCCGTTGCCTACTTCTCCATGGAGTTCGGCGTCAGTCAGACGCTGCCGAACTACTCGGGTGGCCTGGGGATCCTGGCCGGAGACCACCTCAAGGCGGCGTCCGACCTGGGAGTGCCGCTGGTGGCGCTGGGACTGATGTACCGGTCGGGCTACTTCAAGCAGACGCTGTCGGCCGACGGCTGGCAGCAGGAGCAGTACCCGCAGCTCGACCCGTCAAGGCTCCCGCTGACGCCGGTGCTGCTGTCGGACGGGCAGCAGCTGACGGTGTCGGTGACGCTCGATCGCGGACGGGTGCTGCACGCGATCGTGTGGCGTGCGGACGTCGGTCGCGTCCCGCTGCTGCTGCTGGACGCCGACGTCGATGCCAACGAGCCGGACCTGCGCTCGGTCACCGACCGGCTGTACGGCGGCGACGCCGAGCACCGCTTGCGCCAGGAGATCCTGCTGGGCATCGGCGGCGTGCGCGCCGCCCGCGCGTACTGCGACCTGACGGGGCACCCGGGCATCGAGGTGTTCCACGCCAACGAGGGCCACGCCGGCTTCCTCGGCCTCGAGCGCACCCGCGAACTGATGGCCGAACAGGACCTGACGTTCGACGAGGCGCTGGCGCTGGCGCGGTGCAGCACCGTCTTCACCACGCACACGCCCGTCCCGGCCGGCATCGACAGGTTCCCGGCCGACCTGGTGCGCCGCTACTTCGGCGACGGCGAGACGTGCGTCCTGCTGCCCACCGTGGGCCTCGAACGCATGATCGCGCTCGGCGCCGAGGCCGACCCCGGCGTCTTCAACATGGCCCACATGGGTTTCCGGCTCGCTCAGCGCGCCAACGGCGTGTCCCGGCTGCACGGCGAGGTCAGCCGCGAGATGTTCGCCGGCCTGTGGCCCGACCTGGTGCCGTCCGAGGTGCCGATCGGCTCGGTGACCAACGGCGTGCACCGCGGCACCTGGGCCGCCCGCGCCGTGCGGGAGTCGCTCTCGGACCCGCTCACCGTCCCGTCCGACGTGCTGTGGGGCGTGCGGAACACGCAGCGCGCCAACCTGGTCGACGAGGTGCGCACCCGTACCCGGGCTGCGTGGCGGGACCGGGGTGCGGTCGATGCCGAACTCGGTTGGACGGAGCGGATGTTCGACCCCGACGTGCTGACGATCGGCTTCGCGCGACGGGTGTCCACCTACAAGCGGCTGACGCTGATGCTGCGTGAGCCCGACCGGCTGCGGCGACTGCTGCTCGACCCCGAGCGGCCCATCCAGGTGGTGATCGCGGGCAAGAGCCACCCCGCCGACGACGGCGGCAAGCACCTGCTGCAGCAGCTGATCGGATTCATCGACGACCCCGCGATCCGGCACCGTATCGCGTTCCTGCCCAACTACTCGATCGGCATGGCCGGGTATCTCTACCACGGCTGCGACGTGTGGCTGAACAACCCACTGCGCCCGCTGGAGGCGTGCGGCACGTCGGGCATGAAGAGCGCTCTGAACGGTGGCCTCAACCTGTCGGTGCTGGACGGCTGGTGGGACGAGCTGTACGACGGCGAGAACGGCTGGGCGATCCCCAGCGCCGTGGGCCTGGACCCCAGCCGGCGCGACGACATCGAGGCGGCTGCGCTGTACGACCTGCTGGAGAACGACGTCGTGCCCGCGTTCTACGGCCAGCGCGACGAGCAGGGCGTGCCGAAGCAGTGGCTCGCGAAGGTACGGCACACGCTGGCGGTGACCGGGCCCGAGGTCACCGCAGATCGGATGGTCCGCGAGTACACGATGGACTACTACCGGCCCGCCGCCCAGTCGTATCGCGCGACCGCTCCGCACATCCGCGAGCTCGCCGCGTTCGCCGACCGTATCCACGCGGCGTGGGACGACGTGGCGGTGCAGGACAGCGCCGCCACCGTGGGCCCGGCGGGCGTGACGTTGACGGCGGACGTGGCCCTCGGCGGACTCGCGGTGGGCGAGGTGCGTGTCGAGGCGGTGCTCGGGCCGCTCGACGAGGCGGGTGCGCTGGAGGGGACGTCGACCGTGCAGCTGGCCCCCGCGAGGGCGGGCGCGGACGGCACCGTCCGATATCAGGCGACGGTATCCTCGCCGGTGGGGCACTTCGGCTTCACCGCCAGGGTGCTGCCGCGACACGAACTGCTGTCAGGTCCTGCGGAGCTGGGGCTCGTGCGCTACGCGAAGTGACCCCGGAACGGGAGTGAGTTGAGGGCAGTGCTCGCCGTCGACCTGGGCGGCACCAAGGTGGAGGCCGCCCTGGTCGATCCGGCCGGGCGGGTGCTGGACGGTACCCGTCGGCGCGCGCCCACCGGACCGGACTCGTCGGCCGCGGCGCTGGGCGCGGCCATCGAGTCCGTGGTGGTCGGGGCGCGGCTCGCCGCCCCGCCCGGCGTGACG
>NZ_BAABFR010000204.1:0-2910 GCF_039541155.1 Tsukamurella soli | reverse complement strand
CGGGCCGCTCGGGTGCGTGGCGGAACGCGGCTCGCTGACGCGGGCACGGTCACCGTCGGAGCCCCACGCCCGCTTGGCGCCGGCGACGGGGATCGCGGTCGTCGCCGACTCGTCAGGCTGCGGCTCGGGCCCGCGGGTGCGGCGACGGGCGAGGATCGGGATGCGGTCGGTGAACGGTGCGGGCTCGGGTTCGCCCGGGCGCTCGTTGTAGACCAGCTCGTAGTCGGACCGCTTGATCGCGGGGAACGTGCCCGAGGTGACATCGCCCTCGATCGGTTCCCACTCGTCCTCGACGTCGGCGTCGTCATGGAAGGCGAGCGCGGGGAACGAGGTCGACGGGATGGCGCCGCCGGACTTGCTGGACTCCTGCGCGGCCTGGCCCTCGGCGACGTCCTCCGGGCTGAACCGCATGAACGGGACCACCACGATGCCGGCGAGCACCACGATCCCCGCGCAGGCGAGGAAGGCGAGGGCGTAGCCGGAGGCGAGGGCATGCAGCTGCTGGCTGTGCAACGCCGGGTCGGTGCTGAGCGAGCCCGATGTGGGTCCACCCTTGGACATGATCCGCGAGGTGACGAAGACCTGGACGATCGCGAGGCCTCCGACGCCGCCCAGGTTCTGCGCGACCTCGGTGAGCGCGGTCAGCGGGCCGATCTCGGTGGGCCGGACCCCTGCGACGACGCACAACAACAGCGGGGTCAGCGCGAGCCCCACGCCGAGGCCGATCACGAAGACCGGCACGGAGATCTCCGGGAAGTACGAGATGTGGACGGTGGCACGACCGAGGTCCACGGCGTAGCCGTTGATGAGGTTGTAGACGATCAGACACGGGATTAGCACGACGATGCCGCCGATGGCGACGATCCATCGCGCCTGCATACGCTGCGTGAGCGCGGCCGACACGGCCATCGCGATGCCCATACCCACCGCGAACGGCACGAGCGCCACACCGGACTGCCACGGCTCGTATCCCAGCACCTGCTGGAACGTGAGCGCGACGTAGAAGCCCATCGTGGGGATCACGGCGCCGCAGATCAGAATCGCGACCATGGTGGCGACGCGGTTGCGGTTGCGGAACAGGGAGAACGGCAGGATCGGGTTGCGGGTGCCCTTCTCGACCGCCAGGAACACGAGTAGGCAGACGGCGGCGAGCCCGAACGCGACGATGACACCCGGCTGCGTCCACCCCTCGGGTCCGGCGGTGGCGCCGTAGATGCCGGCCGCGCAGCCGACCACGGCGAGGACGGCACCCCGCAAGTCCAGCGCGTGACGGCGCTCGGCCGCCGACTCGTGCAGGGCGATCAGGCCGCCGATGGCGCACACGAGCCCGACCGGGACGTTGATGAGGAACACCAGGCTCCAGTGCCACGTCGCGAGTACGCCGCCGGCGATCAGGCCGGCCACCGAGCCCACGCCGGCCATCGCACCGAAGATCGCGAACGCCTGACTGCGGGCGCGTCCGGGGGCGAAAGTCGTGGCCACCAGCGCAAGCGCGGTGGGACACGCGACCGCCGCCGATGCACCCTGCAGGGTGCGGGCGATGAGCAGCCAGGCCTCCGAGCTGATGCCGAGGACGCCGCCGAGGACGCCCGCAGCGCCCGCGAGGCCCGACGTGATGGTGAAGCACGTGACGCCCGAGATGAACATCCGTTTGCGGCCGAAGGTGTCGCCGAGCCGGCCGCCGAGCAGCATCAGCCCGCCGAACGCCACCGCGTACGCACCGAACACCCAGACCTTCGCGGCGTCGGAGAGGTGCAGTCCGGCCTGGATCTTGGGCATCGCCACGAACACGACGGTCCCGTCCAGAACGGACAGGAAATACATCCCGCTGAGCACGAGGATCGCAAGGCCGAACGCATGGCCCTTTACGGCATACGTCTGGCTGGGCGCCTCGGGCGCCGAAACTGCGGTCATGGGTTTCGACGTTACAGGCCCGTGGAAGGTGCCGGGAAATCGTTGGATGTAACAGTTGTGATTCGTGTGACCACTGTGGCTGACGCCGATTCGCCAGTCGAGGCGCTGACCTGCAGCTGAGAGGATCCATCCGGGATCCGATCACCTGCCCGAGAAAGTTGTGGACCGCACACATTCGCGCGTGTCCGCGGGCCGCTGTCGGGCTCGTGGCGTCGCTACTCCCCTGTCGCGCCGCCGAATCCGGCGACCGCGCCGACCACGATGATCGCCGGCGGGCGCACCTGCGCGGCGCCCGCCACGGCGGCGACGGTAGCCAGCGTGGCGCGGGTCGTACGCTGGTTGTCGGTGGTTCCGTTCTCGACCACCGCCACCGGCGTGTCCGCTGGCCGGCCGCCGGCCAGCAGGGCGTCGGCGATGGCACCGAGCCGCTCCACCCCCATCAGGACGACCACGGTGCCGCGTAGCCGCCCCAGCGCGTCCCAGTCGACGAGGCTGTCCGGGTGGCCCGGGGCCACGTGTCCGGAGACGACGACGGCCTCGTGAGTCACGCCCCGGTGCGTCACAGGGATGCCCGCGGCCGACGGCGCACCGAACGCCGACGTCACCCCGGGGACGACGATCACGGGCACCCCCGCCGCCGCGCACGCCTCGAGCTCCTCGTAGCCGCGGCCGAAGACGTAGGGGTCACCGCCCTTGAGGCGGACCACGAACTTCCCGGCCGTGGCGCGGTCGATCAACACCTCGTTGATGGCCTGCTGCGCCATGGCGCGCCCGTAGGGCACCTTCGCGGCGTCGATCACCTCGACGTGCGGCGCCAGCTCGGCGAGCAGCCGCGGCGGCGCGAGCCGGTCGGCGACCACCACGTCGGCCTGCGCGAGCAGCTGCCGTCCGCGCACGGTGATGAGATCCGGGTCGCCCGGCCCCCCGCCCACGAGGGCGACACCAAGTCGGAGGCCAAGCGGTCTTAGGAAGACAACCACTAGTCCCAACTCCTTG
>NZ_BAABFR010000203.1:0-2995 GCF_039541155.1 Tsukamurella soli | reverse complement strand
GCCCGCGCCGGCGTTCGACCTGCTCGGCCGCCTGCCCATGATCGGTGCGGTCGCGGGCTACCTCGGCGAGCGTGCCACGCTGGGCACCGTCCGCGACCGGGCGTCCGACGGTGCCCAGATCGTGGGCCTGGAGGCGGCGTTCGCCGGCGCACCCTCGCCCGAGGGCGACTGACCGCCCGACGTCCGCGACCGGGTGTGCGGCCCGGGC
Source organism: Tsukamurella soli (assembly GCF_039541155.1). NCBI lineage: Bacteria > Bacillati > Actinomycetota > Actinomycetes > Mycobacteriales > Tsukamurellaceae > Tsukamurella > Tsukamurella soli. The sequence goes on along the minus strand of NZ_BAABFR010000203.1, from coordinate 2,787 downwards.
CGTACCGGCGAGCCCAGACGCGACGGGTTAGGGCACACTTCATTCACCCGGCGGACAGGCGCGCGGAATACTGGACCGAAACAGAAGGCCGAAGGAGTGGTGAGGTGACGTACACCATCGCAGAGCCCTGCGTGGATGTCCTGGACAAGGCATGTATCGAGGAGTGCCCTGTCGACTGTATCTACGAGGGTAACCGGATGCTGTACATCCATCCGGACGAGTGCGTGGACTGCGGCGCCTGCGAGCCGGTGTGCCCGGTGGAGGCCATCTTCTACGAGGACGACGTACCCGACGAGTGGGTCGAGTACACGGCGGCGAACGCCGACTTCTTCGACGAGATCGGCTCTCCGGGCGGCGCCGCGAAGGCCGGCAAGATCGACCACGACGCTCCGTTCGTCAAGGCACTGCCCCCGATGAACGAAGAATGACGGGGACCCGCTCGGTGCCCATCCCGTCGCCGCGCCCGCGCACCAGCCCGGCCTCCCGGCTACCCGACTTCCCGTGGGACACACTCGCGGGTGTCAAGGCGACCGCTGCGGCGCATCCCGGCGGCATCGTCGACCTCTCGGTCGGTACACCCGTCGACCCCGTCGCCGAGCCGATCCGCCGGGCGCTCTACGAGGGCTCGGCGTTCCCGGGCTACCCCGCCACCGTCGGCACCCCCGCGCTGCGGGAGGCTGCTGCGGCGGCGCTGACCCGCCGCTACGGCGCGCTCGAGCTACCCGGCGATGCGGTGCTGCCCGTGGTGGGCACCAAGGAGGCCATCGCCTGGCTGCCGACCACCCTGGGCCTCGGCGCGGGCGACACCGTCGTCATCCCGGAGCTCGCGTACCCGACGTACGAGGTGGGCGCGCTGCTCGCCGGCGCGACACCCGTGCGGGCCGACGGGACGGCGCAACTCGGCCCGGCGCCGGTGGCGCTGGTGTTCGTGAACTCGCCGTCGAACCCGACGGGGAAGGTGCTCCCCGCGGAGCACCTGCGCAAGGTGGTCGACTGGGCGCGTGAGCGCGGGGCGATCGTGGCGTCCGATGAGTGCTATCTGGGGTTGGCGTGGGACGCCGAGCCCGTGTCGGTGCTCGACCCGCGCGTCTCGGGCGGCGACCCGACCGGCCTGATCGCGATCCACTCGCTGTCCAAGACGTCGAACCTCGCCTCGTATCGGGCGGGGTTCCTGGCGGGCGACCCGGCCCTGATCGGCGAGCTCACGGCGGTGCGCAAGCACGCCGGGCTCATCATGCCGTTCCCGGTTCAGGCCGCTATGACCTACGCGCTGTCGGTGGACGTGCATGAGGCGCACCAGCGCGAGCGGTACGCCCGCCGCCGCGCCGCGCTGCTCGCCGCGGTGACCGGAGCCGGTTTCCGGGTGGACCACTCCGACGCGGGCCTGTATCTGTGGGCGACCCGTGGTGAGCCTTGCCGCGACACCGTCGCGTGGTTCGCCGAGCGCGGGATCCTGGTGGCGCCGGGCGAGTTCTACGGGCCGTCAGGCACCGAGCACGTGCGAATCGCGATGACGGCGACCGACGAGCGGATCGCAGCGGCCGCGGAGCGCCTCGCATCCTGACCGAGCGCGCCACCTAGGAGAAAGCGCCGCCCCGTGTGAACGGGGCGGCGCTTGTCGTAAGGGGAGTCGGACCAGCCGTCAGCTCGCAGAGCCCGTCACGATCGGTGCGCCGGATGCAGGTGCGGCGGGTGCGCCGGGCACCTCGACGATCGGCGTCGACTTGTCGTCGGTGGGCGCGGTGAACTGGTTGCCGCCCAGCGGCGGCCCGCCCTTGTTCGCGGTCTGGGCGCCGGGGAACGTATCGCTTGCGCTGGAGCTCTTGCTGGCGGAGGCGCCGCCTGCGCTGCCGTAGTCGCCGCCGCCCGCGCCGGTGTCTCCGCCGGCGTTCTCGCCGCCGCCGTTCTCGCCCCCACCGCCGTTCTCACCGCCGCCTCCGCCTCCGCCGCCCTCGCCGCCGCCCTCGTAACTGATCCTGCTCGACACCAGGTGCACGCCGGGCGTCGGCGCGGCGCCCAACACGGCTCCCGTCACGGCCACCACGGTCACCGCAGCCGCAAGCAGTACGCGTGCTGACCGGGCCCGTCGGGGGACCCATCGTCTCGTCATCTCGTCGGAACCCTCTACATCCACGCCGGGCGCGAGTAGGTGAAGATCGTGTTGTCTCCATTGATCGTACTGATGGACAGTCCTGCCGCCAGACGGATGGTGACGGGTCCGGCGCAGGCGTCGATCTTCGCCTCGACGTGGCGCAGGCTGGTCCAGCCGATCTTGGTCTGGAGCTTGCGGGTCGCGATGTCCTGGGTATTGATGGTGCCCGGCTTGAGGGTGGTGCCGATGGACCCGTCGAGGTCGATGCCAGGCTCGGGATTCAACCCGGCGGTCGGGGGCTCGCCTCCCCCGATCGACAGTGAGGGATCGGCGTAATAGTTCGGGTCGGACGAGAGCGAGAGGTTCGCGCCGGAGGACACGTCGGCCTGGCAGCCGACCTGCATCTGTAGCTTGATCTGCGCGGAGTCGACGTTCGTCTTGCCCTTGCCCAGGATCCTGCCGGTCGCGGTGCCGCTCCAGAACGCCTCCCGGGTGAACGGGGTCTCGGCCAGGTTGGGCACGGGCGAGACGGTGACGCCGGTGAGGTCGATGCGGATCGTCCATCCGTCGGGGGTGGTGATCTGGGTGTGCGTGTCGGGCAGCTTCTGCAGCGCGCTCGCCCGGGGCGGCACCGGCGGCTTGAGGGCGGGGGTGGCGCCGGCGCTCGGTTCGGCGCCGGCCGGGCCGGCGCCGAG
>NZ_BAABFR010000202.1:0-3180 GCF_039541155.1 Tsukamurella soli | reverse complement strand
CGAGACGCGCGACGACGGTGGACAGGACGGTCGCCGAGCCGGCCGCCGGCACCGGGCCGGCGCCGGGCACCGGGCTCTGTGCCCCCACGGCGATCGACACCAGGGGGCCGTTCCGCTGCGCCCGCACACGTCCGGGCGGCGCGGCGTCGGATCGCTCCGGCCGAACCGCGACGGGTCCGACGGTGAACTCGCAGACCCGCGCGCTACCCAGCGACCGACGCGCTGCACCGGCACCGTCGAGCGGGGGCTCGTACGGCCCGGAGACGTAGCTCGCGTGGAACCGCCTGGGCTCGTCGGCATCGCACTTGAGGTACCCGGCCCCGGGCGTCGACGGCAGGTGGTACGCGTCCGGCACACCCAGGACGACGCGGGACTCGTTGGCCGAGAACGTCTTCAGACCTATCCGGTACGAAAGGTGCGAGTCGAGGCCGCGCAGCTTGCCCTCCTCGAGGCGCTGCGACGCGAGCAGCAGATGGATGTGCAGCGACCTGCCGAGGCGGCCGATCGCCACGAACAACTCGGCGAAATCCGGCTTCTGCGCGAGCAGCTCGGAGAACTCGTCGACGATCACCAGGAGCGCCGGCAGCGGCTCGAGGGGCGCGCCGGCACGTCGGGCCTTCTCGTAATCGGAGACGTTGGCGAAGTTGCCCGCCCGGCGCAGCACCTCCTGGCGGCGGTTCATCTCGCCGGAGAGCGCGTCGCGCATGCGGTCGACCATCGCGATCTCCTCCTCGAGGTTGGTGATCACGGCGGCGACGTGTCGCAGCGGTTCCAGGCCCAGAAAGGTTGCGCCGCCCTTGAAGTCCACCAGGATCAGGTTGAGCGACTCGGGCGAGTGCGTGGCCACGAGGGACAGCACGAGCGTCCGGAGGAACTCGGACTTACCGCTGCCTGTAGCACCGATGCACAGTCCGTGCGGGCCCATACCGTTCTCGGCTGCCTCTTTGATATCCAATTCCACGGTCTCGCCGCGCGGGCCGACGCCGATCGGCACGCGCAGACGCTCGCGCCCGATGCGTTCCCGCCACACCGCCTCCGGTGTGATGCCGGCAGCGTCTCGGATCCCCAGCAGGCTCATCAGTCCGGGATCCGTGGGACCCGTGTCCGCGTCGAACGCCACCAGCTGTGCCACCGACGCCGGGCGGTACCGTCCCACCCGGCGGGCGACCACCTCGGCGGCACCGGCGGCGACGAGGTCCGGCACGGCGAAGAACTCCGTGCCCGCGGCACTTCTCGCGCCCACGCGCCACATCCCGCCCGAGCAGTCGGCCACCAGCTGCAGACCTCGCCGCACGGCCAGGGACTCGGTGCCGGGCGCGATATCGACCACCGTCACACCGTCGAGCCCCCCGAGCGCGTCGAACGTGCCGTCCGGCGCGGCCACCGCGGGCCGGTCGAACACCACGACGTAGTGAGCCCGGCCCGCGTCGGCGGGCGCCGACCTGCTGAACGCCGCGTGATCGGCCAGGTGATCGGCCAGCGCGGCCTCGAGCGCGGCACCGTCGGGGTAGACCATGCGGCACGGTCCCACCGCATCCGAGTGCGAGGGGTGCGCGACGTGCGGGAGCCACTTGAGCCACCGCCACCTCGGCGTCTCGGGATCGGGGGTGACGACCGCGATGCGGAGGTGGTCCGGCCCGTGCAGCGCCGCGGCCTGCAGCAGTAGGGTTCGCACCAGCGGGACGGCTCCGCCCCCGTCGACCCCGATCGCTGGGAACCCACGGAGTGCCACTGCCACCGGAAGTCCCGGCACCGCCGAGTGCCCCCGCACGAAGCGGCGCAGGGCCACCGTCGCGACCGGCTCGAGGTCCTCGACCGGCCCCGTCTCGGGCGGCATGAGCCGCGTCGCGAGCCGCTGGCCGCCCACCCCGACACGGACGTGCAGGAAGTCCGGGTCGCCGGGACGCCGCTCCCACATCCTGCGCGTGCCTGCGAGGCCGGGCAGTAGCGCAGGCTCGGGATGGATGAAGGTGAGCATCGAATGCTGTTCCGCCTTGGTCTGTTCCACCTGAGAACGAGTCTGCGCAAGGTACCGCAGGTAGTCCTTGCGGTCCTCGTTCAACTCGGCCGCCCGGGGCGCCCCGCTACGCCCTCCGCCGCCATACATGCCGGCCATCGACACGAGCATCATGAGCGGGAACATCATCATGAACGGGTTGCTCATCATCGACGACCCGGACGTGAGCATCAAGGCGACCATGCCGACCACGGCGATCACCATGACCACCGGCATCAGCTTGCCCACGAGGCCGCCGGGTACGACCCGCGGGATCTCCGGCGGGGCCTGCAGGGCCACCTCGCCGCCGGGCATGCGCGGCGGCGCTATCCGGGGCCGCCGCGCGAAACCGGTGGTGACCGGTTCGTGGATCGGATCCCCCACACCCACGCGACCTACCGGCGCCCCACTCGGCGCCTCGGTTGTGTACCCCATCTGCAGTCCCCCGAATCCGATTGCCGCGGCGCACCTCCCGCGCCGATCCCCGCGCCGCCTCGCACGTGTCCCCACACGTCGTATCGAGGCGACGACACCACTGTGCACGCGGGTACCGACAGGTTTGCGCGGAATACGGGAATGGAACCGATCGGCGCCCCCGTGCGTCCAACTGATGACGGGGTCGTGCGACCCCGGGAAGGAGAGCGGAGATGGCTGTCGACTACGGCGCCCCGGTACCCGTGGCGCGGTCCTCTGCCGCGCCACCGAGCCCGATACCGGGCCGGCTCGACCCTGACGATCATCCGGATTCGGTTGCGCTCGTTCGAGTCTCGGTGCTGTGTGGCCGAGCTCAAGCCGACCTGTCGTTGCCGCCTGAGGCGCCCGTCGAACTCCTGGTGCCGGAGTTGTTGCGGGTTATCGGTCCGCGGGCCCGGATCCCCGCGGATCAGGCGTGGACGACTCCATGGGCGCTCGGCAGGGTCGGCGATGACCCGTTGGGCGGCCACCTCACCCTGGGCGGCGCGGGTGTCTCCGAGGGTGAGGTACTGGTTCTCGCACCGGCGCCACCGATACCGATACCGACCGTCTTCGACGACGTATTCGATTCCGTGGCGACCACTCTGGCGCCACGTCGGCGATGGGACGCCCGCGCCGCTGCGCTGGTGGCGCTGGCGATCGCCGTGGGAGCGGCGACGGTGACGGTAGCGCTAGCGTGGCGGCTCGCGTCCGGGCCGGTGTCCGCGGCG
>NZ_BAABFR010000201.1:0-3185 GCF_039541155.1 Tsukamurella soli | reverse complement strand
CCCGCGGCTCGACCTGCCGGCCACTCGGCGATCGTCCCCGGTACACCGGTGCTGCCGGCCTGGCTCGCGCCGCGCCCGCTCCCGCAGCAGCCCGACACCGACGAGCGCGACCCCGCGCGCGCGGGGGCCTGAGGTGTCCGGTCTCACCCAGGTAGCACTGCGGAACCTGCTGGCACACAAGGGTCGACTGCTGATGACGGTGGTCTCGGTGGTGCTCGGTACGTCGTTCATCGCCGGCTCGCTGGTGTTCACCGGCACCCTGTCGCGCGCGTTCGACGGGCTGTCGGCCAACACCGCCAAGGGCGTCGACGTGCGCGTGTCGCCGGAGGGGATCGATACCGCCGCGCCCACCGAGTCGTCGCCGGGCGTGCCGCTCGGCCTCGCCGGTACCCTCGCCGCCCGCGGTGACGTCCGCGCCGTGCAGCCCGCGGTCACCGGCACCGTCGCCCTCCGTGACGGCCGCGGCAAGGTCGTGCAGCAGGTGACCTCGCCGGTGACGGGCGGCGAGTATCTGGCCGCAGGGCACAGCCTCGACCCCGCCGGCACCCCGATCGTCACCGGGCACGCGCCGCAGGGCCCGGGCGAGATGGTGATCAACTCGGGGGCCGCCGCCCGCCTCGACCTGCCCACCGGTGCCACCACGCAGGTGGTCACCGGCCGGTCCGCCGGCGTCACGACCATGAAGGTGGTGGGCACCTACAGCACCGCCGCCGACACCGGTGCCTACGTGAACGTGCTGTTCGCGCACGACACCGCGGTGCGTCTGCTCAGCAACGGCACGACGGTGCCGTACATCGACCTCGCCGCGAAGGGGGTGTCGGCGCAGCAGCTGTCCGACGCCCTCGCCAAGCAGTACCCGCAGTACCAGGTGCAGACCGGCGACCAGGTGCGCGCCGCCTACAAGGACCAGGTCGACAAGGGTCTGACCTTCATCAACTACTTCCTGATCATGTTCGGCGTGATCGGCCTGCTGGTCGGCGTGTGCATCATCTACAACACGTTCTCGATGATCGTGGCGCAGCGGCTCAAGGAGCTCGCGCTGCTCCGCGCGATCGGCGCGAGCCGGGGGCAGGTGCGCAACTCCGTGGTGCTCGAGGCCGTCGTCGTCGGCCTGCTCGGCGGCGTCATCGGTCTGGGCGTCGGCATCGGCCTCGCCTACCTGTTGCGCTGGGGCGTGAACAAGTGGGGGAGCGGCTTTCCCGACGCGGGCCTGACGGTGTCGTGGTGGGTCGTCGTCACCGTGATCGTCGTCGGGGCCGTGGTCACCGTCGCCTCCGCGCTGATCCCCGCGATCCGCGCGGCGCGGACGCCGCCGGTCGCCGCCATGCGCGAGCAGGACGGTGCGCGCAGCACCGATCTCACCGCCCGCGGCGCCGTGGGTTTCGGGCTCACGGTCAATGCGGTCGCGCTGCTGTTCGTCGCGAGCACCACGATCGGTACCGGCTCCGCCATCTGCGTCGGGGTCTCCGGGTTCGCGCTGGTCCTTGCCGTCATCGTCGGCGGGCCCGCGATGGTGGAGCCCGTGCTGGGCCGGATCGGCCGATGGCTGACCGCCACGTACGGCGCCGCCGGCAAGCTCGGTGCCACCAACGTCGCGCGCAACCCGCAGCGCACCACCGCGACCGCCTTCGCGCTGGTGATCGGCGTCGGTATGGTGGGCATCATCGGTACCCTCGGGTCGTCGATGCACAAGACCGTCGACCAGCGCGTCGACACCGGTATGCGCTCGACCTTCGTGTTGCAGAGCCCTGTCGGGGTGATGCCGGCCGACACGGTGAGCACCATCAAGAACGTGCAGGGCGTCTCGGGGGAGACGGTGCAGTACGTGCTGCCCGCCAAGGTCGGCGACGACCGCATGACGGGCATCGGCGTGGACGGCACCCTGTCCGACTCGTTCCACCTCGACCGCGTAGCGGGCGACGTCGATCCCGGCCCGGGCGGGATGCTCGTCGACCAGGACACCGCCGCGAAGCACGGGTGGCAGATCGGCAGCAAGGTGACCCTGGTGTCGCTGCTCGACGGCAGCCCGGTCACCGTCGACGTCACCGGGACCTATGTGCCCCAGCCCAACCTGATCACCGGCTGGATAGTCGACTCGTCCGTGATGAATCGGCTGTACCCCTCCGGCAAGGGGGCCACGGCCGGGCTCATCGCGCCGCTCAACATCTGGGTGAACACGACGCCCGGTGCCGACCAGGCGAGCGTCAAGGCGGCGCTGCAGAAGGCACTCGACCCGCTGATGACGGTGCAGGTGTTCGACCAGCAGGGCGTCAAGGACCAGGCCGCCACCATGATCACCTCGCTGCTGGGGGTGCTGTACGCGCTGCTCGCGCTCGCTATCGTGATCGCGGTGCTGGGCATCGTCAACACGCTGGCGCTGTCGGTCGTGGAACGTCGCCGCGAGATCGGCATGCTGCGCGCGACCGGCATGCTGCGCGCCCAGGTGCGCCGGTCGATCTACCTCGAGTCGGCGCTGATCTCGGTGTTCGGCGCTGCGCTCGGGCTGGTGATCGGAGTGGCGATCGGGGCGGCGATGGTGCACGCGCTCCGGAACCAGGGCCTGAGCGCGATCGAGGTGCCGTGGACGACGGTGCTGTACATGCTGGCCGGCTCCGCGGTGGTCGGCGTGATCGCCGCGGTGCTGCCGGCCATCCGGGCGGCCCACACACCGCCGCTTGCAGCGATCGCCGAGGGGTAGCTCTGTCACAACCTGCAGTCGCGTGGTGTCCCATGGAGGACGGATACGCCGACGGCTGCAGGAGGTAGGTATGAGGGTCATCGTGGTGGGAGCCGGGTACGCGGGCGTGATCGCGGCGAACCGGCTGAGGAGGAGGTCCGACGCGCGGGTCACGGTGATCAACCCGCGCCCGGACTTCGTGCAGCGCATTCGGCTGCACCAGCACATCGCGGACACGGGCGCCGCGACCGTCCCGCTTGCGGACATGCTGCGGCCCGGCATCGACGTGCATGTGGGCACCGTCGACAAGATCGGCGACGGCGCGCTGCGCGTCGAGGGAGGCAGCGAGCTGGAGTTCGATCGCCTCGTCTACACGGTCGGCGCGGGTGTCGCCGCTCCGGCCGGGACGTTCGGAGTGGGCACCTGGGAGGCTGCGGTGGCGGCGCGCGAGGCGCTGCGGGCGCTGGCGAGCGGCGGCCGGGTCACCGTGGCCGGTGCGGGCCTGACC
>NZ_BAABFR010000200.1:0-3218 GCF_039541155.1 Tsukamurella soli | reverse complement strand
GGTGCGGTCGAGCAGCGCCGCCAGCGCGTCCGTCGCAGCCGGCGCCGCCGGGCGGGGTGTCGGGGCCGGCTGCTCGAGGTACCGCGACAGCTCGTCGGTGATCGCCTTCGCGTGCGCGGTCCGCTGGTCGGCGACCAGCTTCAAGGCCGCGGCCTGGTCGGGGGCCGTCGCGATCAGCGCGGTGGCGGTGGCGGCGTCGCCGCGCGCCTGGTCGGCGAGCGTGGTCAGCGTCGTGGCGGTGGGATCGCCGCTGCGGTCGGGGGTGAAGTCACACGCGGCCAGTAGCAGCGGGGCGCCGACGGCGAGGCCGGCCAGCGCGAGGACCCGGCGGCGGCTCGGAGTGGCGGAGCCGGGGATCCGGCGGCTGGCGGTGAGCGGGTCGAGGGCGGGCACGAGGACCAATAGTAGGCACGAGGCCTGACGGCGCCGTCTCCGCTGCTGTGTGAGCGGACGGCTGCCCCGTCGGGGAGGTGGGCGGGCACCCCCGGCCGGGGTAGACTGTCCGGGCTCGCGACAATTTCACAGGGGAGGCGGCGGCTATATGGCACTCGACGAGATCACGGTCGGCCGGGCGGTGACCCCCCTGGTCGAGGCGGCGGGCTACGACCTCGAGCGCATCCGCGTGGCGCGGGCAGGCGCGAAATCGGTCGTGACCGTCGTGGTGGACACCGATGGTGGCCCCTCTCTGGACGATGTCGCCGAGCTGTCGCGCGCCGTGTCCGCCGCCATCGACGACGATCCCGACTTCGGGAAGCAGGCGTTCACCCTCGAGGTCACCACGCCGGGTGCGGAGCGCCCGCTCACCGCCCCCCGCCATTGGCGCCGCGCCCGCGGCCGCATGGCAGCGATCGAGCTGGCCGACGGCACGAACCTATCGGCCCGCGTCGGTGAGCTCGCCCCCGACGAGGCCGAGGTCACCGTCGTCCTCCCGGATCGTCGCAAGGGCCCCACCGTCCGCACCGTCGCGCTGGCCGACGTGCGCAGGGCATCCGTCCGGGTCGAGTTCGGCGTGCCCGACCGCCGCGAACTCGAGCTGTCCGGCGTCGCGCCCGGCCGGCCCGTCCCCGGCGTGGGTCCCGTGATCGGTGCGGGTGACGGCAGCGACGACGACGAGTTCGACGACGGCAGCGACGACGACGCGGGTGCAGACGACCCCGACACCGCGACCACCACCCACGAAAGAGGAGACAAGTGAATATCGACATCGCCGCCCTCAAGGCGATCGAGGCGGAGAAGGACATCTCCGTCGACACCGTCATCGAGGCCATCCAGGTCGCTCTGATCACCGCGTACAAGCACACCGAGGGGCACCAGCCGCACGCCTACATCGACGTCGACCGCAAGACGGGTGCGGTCCGCGTGATGGCGCAGGAACTCGACGCCGACGGCAACATCATCTCGGAGTGGGACGACACCCCCGAGGGCTTCGGCCGGATCGCGGCCGATTCGGCGCGGCAGCTGATCACCCAGCGTCTGCGCGACGCAGAGAACGAGCGCAGCTTCGGCGAGTTCGCCGCGCACGAGGGCGAGATCGTGGGCGGGGTCGTGCAGGCCGACGCGCGGGCGAAGGCCAAGGGCTTCGTCGTGGTGCACGTGGGTCCCGAGAACGGTGGCCACGACGCGGTACTGCCGCCCGCCGAGCAGGTGCCGGGGGAGAGCTACGAGCACGGCGAGCGCACCAAGTTCTACGTCGTCGGTGTCAGCCGCGGGCAGCGGGGCGTGCAGATCACGCTCTCGCGCACCCACCCGAACCTGGTGAAGAAGCTGTTCGCGCTCGAGGTCCCCGAGATCGCCGACGGCAGTGTCGAGATCGTGTCCGTCGCCCGCGAGGCCGGGCACCGATCCAAGATCGCGGTCCGCACGTCGGTGCCCGGGCTCAACGCGAAGGGCGCGTGCATCGGCCCGATGGGGCAGCGCGTGCGCAACGTGATGACGGAGCTTGCCGGTGAGAAGATCGACATCATCTCCTACGACGACGACCCGGCGGTGTTCGTGGGGAACGCGCTGTCGCCGTCGTCCGTTGTGTCGGTGACGGTCGTGGATCCCAAGGAGCGCGCCGCCCGCGTGGTGGTGCCCGACTACAAGCTGTCGCTGGCCATCGGCAAGGAGGGCCAGAACGCCCGGCTCGCCGCGCGGCTGACGGGCTGGCGGATCGACATCCGCTCCGACGCGGAGGCGAGCCGACCGAAGTGACCGGAGGCGAGCCGACCGAAGTGACCGGAGGCGGGCCGGGGGCGACGTCGGACGCGCCGGCAGGCCCAGTCCGCACCTGCATCGGCTGCCGCCGCCGCGCCGCGGCCGCTGCGCTGGTGCGGACGGTCGCGGTGCCTGTTTCGGGGCAAGCGTCTGCGCCGGGCGGCGTCACCGTGGTCGTTGACCAGCGGCACCGACTGCCCGGCCGGGGTGCATGGCTGCATCCCGACCCCGAGTGCCTGGCCCTCGCCCGGCGCCGCGGCGCGTTCCGGCGGGCGCTACGGCTCGCGTCGGGGTTCGTGGACGACGCGGTGGTACTGCCGGCGGAGGGCGGATCGGGCGGCCGGTAGGAACGATTTGCGTAGCGCGGTACACTGTGGAGCGGTCGAGAGCACTGCGCGATCCCGCACCGGGATGGCGCTCGGCCGATCGCGGATCCGAAGGACCTGACGCAGGTCAGCAGGCCCCAAAGGACAGGAACGAGTTGCAGACATGAGCACACCGTGAAGCACCAGCGATGAATTGTCGTCGGAATAGGTAATCCGGGGTCAGCGGGACCAGCAGTCGCCGCTCGACCTCGCAGTGAGGAGAGTAGTGGCAGGCAAGGCCCGCGTGCACGAGTTGGCTAAGGAACTCGGTGTCACCAGCAAGGAAGTACTCGCTCGCCTGAGCGAGCAGGGGGAGTTCGTGAAGTCGGCGTCGTCGACTGTCGAGGCCCCCGTCGCGCGGCGGCTCAGGGAGTCGTACACGCCGAAGAAGGCCGACGGTGACGGTGCCCGTCCCGGCCCCGCGCGCTCCGGAGCGAAGCCCGGTCCGGCGCGTCCGCAGGCGGCTCGACCTGCGGCTCCGCAGTCCGATCGACCCCAGGCTGATCGTCCCCAGACCGATCGTCCCCAGACCGATCGCCCGCAGGCGGCGCGGCCGCAGGGTGACCGTCCCCAGTCCGATCGTCCGCAGGCGTCCGGTCCCCGGCCCGGCGCCGCGCGCCCCGCGCCGCGTGCCGCGGAATCCCGCCCGGCCCGCCC
>NZ_BAABFR010000199.1:0-3229 GCF_039541155.1 Tsukamurella soli | reverse complement strand
CCAAGGAGTTGGGACTAGTGGTTGTCTTCCTAAGACCGCTTGGCCTCCGACTTCCCGGCGGCCGTGCCCGGCCCGGAGCAGCTCGCGGACGCGACCGCCGCGCTGCGGCGACAGGACACGGCGAGCCTGGGCACAGTCCGCCCCGCGACCGGTGGTGTGGACACGATGGCACTGCTCGAGCAGGCCCGATCCCGGCGGCGACCCGTGCGTCTGGGCTATGTCGACGCGAACGGCACCGCGACGCAGCAGATCGTGGTGCCGATGCTGATCCGGCACGGCCAGCTGACGGCGCGGACCGAGGACGGTGCCCCGCAGGTCTTCTCACTGCACCGGGTCACCGACGTCGCCGACGTCCTACAGTGATCCGCCGACCACGACGATCCGCCGAGGGCGACCCGCCGACAGACCTCGGACGCGCCCGCACAAGGTCAGCGCTGCACCAGGCAGAGCACCACATCGGCGGGCGTGAGCGCGGGATTCGAGTTGCGCACCCACGTCGTGGTGCAGTCGGCGGATGACGAGACCCGCGCCGACACCCGATAGTTGGCGCCGGGATCGGTGCACGGCACCACCGTGAACCCGGTGACAGCCCGGTCGGCCGACGTGACGTGTGCGCAGTCACCGACACTCGCCGAACGCACGGCCGCCGCAGCCGCTGCCGTGGGGTCGAGGGTGGGGGTCTCGGTCGCCGGGGCGCCGACGGTGTCGGGCGCCCGCGCGGCCTGCGTAGCCGACCCGCCGCCCAGCACGCCGTAGTGCGCCAGCGCCACCAGGATCGCGGCGACCACCGCCGCCACCGCGACCCCGGCGAGCACCGGTACCGTCTTCGACGTCGACTTCGGTCCCGACGGCGGGCCTGCCGGGTAGTGGCCGTAGCCGTGCCGGTCGGGTGCGTCCCCTGCGGGGCGGTCGCCGAACCCTCCGGCCGGGTGAACGCCCGGCGGCGGCCCGCCCGGTCCCGCGGGCCCGATCGGGCGCAGGTGGGTCGGCGCGAACAGGTCCCGGTCGCCCGATCCGACGTCGAGCGCCCGCGAATACGCCTGGCCGCCCGGCGGCAGCACGCGGTTGGGCCCACCGGGGACGGCGGCCTTGGGCGTCAGGTCCGTCGGCGGCTCGGGCGAGCCGTACGCGTTGGGCAGCCACTCCGTCGGCGGCTCGGGACCGCCGGCACCCGGTGGGTGGGGGCCGATCCCGGTCCGGGCGGTGTCGGGCGCGGGGGCGAACACGTACGTGGGGTCCTCGGACCACCCGGAGGTCGGCCGCCGCCCGAAGGTCGACTGGTCGGGGGTGCCACCCGACTGCTCCCCATCCATCCGTCTCGGCCTTCCTCGAGTCTGAGCCGCAGCACCGGCTCGAATCCTTCGATTGTTCCCAGATCGAGCCTACGACGAAACCTCGACTGAAGCAGGGCCCGTCCGACGCGGTGCCCGCCGCCGCGCGATGCTTGTCGCCATGACCACGCCCCGCATCGCCGTCATCGGCGGCACCGGCCTGTACCGCTTCCTCGACGGAGACGTCGTCGAGCACGAGGTCGACACCCCGTACGGACCACCGAGTGCGCCGGTGTCGGTAGGCACCGTGGCGCTCGGCGATGGCGCGGCGCGCAGCGTCGCGTTCCTCCCCCGGCACGGGCGCCACCACGAGTTCGCGCCGCACACCGTGCCCTATCGCGCCAACCTGTGGGCGCTGCGCAGCCTGGGCGTGCGAAAGGTGTTCGCGCCGTGTGCCGTCGGCTCGCTCACCCGCGAACTGCCGCCGGGCACGATCGCGGTGCCCGATCAGCTGGTCGACCGCACCACCTCCCGCGTGTCGACGTACTTCGACGGCCCCGCCGTCCACGTCGGGTTCGCCGACCCATACTGCCCCGTGCTGCGCGCGGTCGCCCTGGGCTCGGACCCGAGCGTCGCGGAGGGCGGTGTGATGACGGTGATCGAAGGCCCGCGGTTCAGCTCCCGCGCGGAGTCGCAATGGTATGCGGCGCAGGGCTGGTCGCTGGTGAACATGACCGGCCTGCCGGAGGCCGCGCTGGCCCGCGAGCTCGAGCTCTGCTACGCGTCGATCGCGCTGGTCACCGACCTCGACGCCGGCGTCGAGCCGGGCGACGGCGTGCAGATGACCGACGTGCTGTCGGAGTTCGGGCGGCACGTCGGTCGGCTGACGACCACCGTCGCCGCCGCGATCGCCGCGACGGACCCCGACGCCGAGTGCGTCTGCGCCGCCGGCGGGCACGCGCTGCCGGGACCGGCCTGATCCTCCCGCCCCATAGTTCCCGTAACTCACAGGCTCGGCGAATACCGCACCACCGGGCCGCAGACCGAGCTACGGTCCGACCACATCTGTACCCAGTCGATGGAGGTCGAAGCGATGGGCCTGTCCAAGAAGGCCGGACTCGACGAGATCGCCCGCCGGGCGACTCGCACGCAGCTGGCGGCCGGCGTGTTCAGTGACGACCTCGCCGACGCGGTCCGCCGGCAGATGGAGGCCGCGACGTCGACGGCCGGTGAGCTCGGGAGTGCACTGACGAACGCCCCGGGACGGCTCGCGGAGGGGCTGACACGCGCTGGCGGCGAACTGGGCGGAGCGCTGTCCTCCCGGATCCTCGGCCTCGGCGACCGGTTGACCGGCGGTGACAAGGCTACGGGCAGGACGCCCGGACGGCCACCGTCGTCACCTTCCGCGCTCACAGCTCCCGCGCCGTCGCCCGCGACTGCGCAACCCGCAGCCGAGCCGACCGCGGCGGCCGCCGAAGCCGCGCCGACGTCGATCCCGTTGGAGGGACGGCACCGGGCGCCGACCTTCTTCCTGCACGGCGACGGTGTCGGGCACGAGACCGCCTACGACATGATCTCGAGCGAGCTGTGCCTGGACGGCAGTGCGAGGCTCAACCTCGCGACGTTCTGCTCGACGCAGATGCCAGCACTGGCGGATCGCCTGATGATCGAGACGGCGCAGAAGAACATGATCGACAAGGACGAGTACCCGCAGACGGCGGAGTTCGAGACCCGCTGTGTGAACATCATCTCGCGACTGTGGAACTCCCCCGTCGGCGAGGAGGCGGTCGGCTGCTCGACCACCGGGTCGAGCGAGGCGGTCATGCTCGCGGGCCTCGCGATGAAGTGGCGTTGGCGCGAGAAGATGCGCAAGCTCGGCAAGCCGACCGACAAGCCGAACCTGGTGACCGGGGCCAACGTCCAGGTGTGCTGGGAGAAGTTCATGCGGTACTGGGACG
>NZ_BAABFR010000198.1:0-3361 GCF_039541155.1 Tsukamurella soli | reverse complement strand
GTCGCGCCGCTCGATCGCCCGCTGGGCCGCGGCGGACCGCCCGCGGGTGCGCCCGTCGCGGGTGCGGACGTCCCGCGCGCGCTGCAGCGAATTCGCTGCCGAGCCGCGTTCACCGGTGCGGGGGGCCTCGGTCGTGGTCATCGCGCTGCGCTCCTGTCGGTGGGTTCGGCGGGGATCGGGTGATCGGTGAGCCGCTCGGCGGCACGCAGACGGACCGGAGCGGCCCGCGGGTTATCGGCTATCTCAGCCTCGGTCGCGCGCTCGGCGCCGCGGGTGAGCAGCCGGAACGTCGGCCCGGTGCCCGGTAGGTCCATGGGGAGCCCGACGGGGGTGGTGGACCGCGTGCGCGCGGCGAGCGCCGTCTTGACGATGCGGTCCTCGAGCGACTGGTAGCTCATGAACACGATCCGGCCGCCCGGCGCCAGGGCGTCGAGGCCCTGCGGCACGGCCGCCTCGAGCGATACGAGTTCGCGGTTGACCTCGATCCGCAGCGCCTGGAACGTCCGCTTCGCCGGGTGACCACCCTTACGACGCGCCGGCGCGGGGATCGTGGCGTACAGCAGCTCGACGAGCCGGCCGCTGGTGGTGAACGGCTCCCGCGCGCGCTCCCGCACCACCGCGGCGGCGATCTTGGAGGCGAACTTCTCCTCGCCGTAGGTGCGCAGCACGCGCGCGATGTCGCGGGCCTCGTAGGTGTTGAGCACGTCGGCGGCGGTCAACTCGTCGGTGGGGTCCATCCGCATGTCGAGCGGCGCGTCCACGGAGTAGGCGAACCCGCGTTCGGTGCGGTCCAGCTGCATCGACGAGACGCCGAGGTCGAACAGGATCGCATCCGCGGCGCGGATGCCCAGGCCGTCCAGGGCGTCGGCGAGGCCGTCGTAGCGGGTGTGTACGGCGGTGAACCGGTCGCCGAAGGGTGCGAGGCGTTCGGTGGCGGCGGCGATGGCGTACGTATCACGGTCCAGGCCGACGACGGTGAGCCGTGGGAACGCCCGGAGCATCAGCTCGCTGTGGCCGCCCAGGCCGAGGGTCCCGTCGACGTAGACGCGCCCGGCACCGTCGTCACCCAGGGAGCCACGGAAGATGTCGACCGCGCGACCGGCGAGGACGGGGACGTGCCCGTACGACGAACGCCCCTCGCTGCTCGCGACCCCATCCGCTGCGGGCATGACTCCTCCATGATCTCGCTGCTCGGATGGTTGGATGGGCGGCTGCGGCCGGGTGGTCCGGCGGGTCCGCGAACGGCGCGCGATGGTCTCCAGGTCCCCGCCCGATCCGTACCTGGCGCTGGGGAAGTGCGTCAGGGGCGGATCGGGCGAGGGCCAGCAGGCCCTCGCGGCGCCCGATCAGAAGATCGACTTCAGGGCGTCGGACTGAGGCTGGGAGTAGTCGTCCTCGTGCGCGGCCTGGTAGGCGTACCAGGCTTCGGCATCCCAGATCTCCAGGAACTTCCGGGATCCCACCACCACACATTCCTTCGTGAGGCCCGCGTAGCGGCGGTGGTCGGCGTTCAGCGTGATCCGACCCTGGGCGTCGGGGCGCTGCTCGTCGGAGCTGGCGAAGAAGTTGCGGATGAACGCTCGGCCGGCTGCGTCGGTCCATTCGATCGCGTCCGCCTTCTCGGCGATCCGCTCGAACTCCGCCTTGGGGTAGACGGTGAGGCTGCGGTCCTGTCCTTTCGTGATGGTCAGACCCCCCGCCAGGTCCTCGCGGTACTTGGCGGGCAGGGTCAGTCGGCCCTTGTCGTCGAGTTTCGGCGTGTAGGTACCCGTGAACGCCACGGCACCCTCCCGCCTCCCCGCTCCCGGGGTGTGTCCGGATCGGGTCTGCAGGTGGTTCCCTCTCCAGTACGCCCCACTTTACCCCACCACCCGCCACTTTCAACCACTAGAAGCCCGTCGACACGCTGGCCGGCGCGTATATCCGCAGGTCATAGCCGAGTACGAAGGTGGGGGATGTCGACACACTCGGCGTGGCGAGCGCGCAGCGGCACGTCACTTCAGTGAATATCTGTGACACACGAGATCTACAAGCGACCCTGAGGGCATGACAGTGGGGGAAAGTGGGGAAACGGGGGCGCAGTGGGGCCGGATGGGGGACGGCTGGCCACGACGGTGGCCCGTGCGGGCCGGACGCGGTCCGCGGGGCGCCCACTGGGGCGACGGAGGCGGTGTCCACCCTTTCTCCGGCCGTCGCCCTCCCCACCAGACGTCTTCACCCCCGCGCGGGGCGTGACACGGCGGCCGTGACGCGGGGAGCCGTGAGGAAGTCCCGGATACGAAGAAGGCCGCCGGGCCCGTTCGGGGCCGGCGGCCTTCTGCCGTCTATCCGGGTGACGTCGCTATTCGAACCGGCGGCGGAACCGATCCTCCATGCGGCCGACGAACGAGCGGGCTCCGCCGACCTTGTCACCCTTACGACGCCCGGCCCTCTCCTGCACGGAGCCGTCGCCCTTCACCGTGCCGGTGGGCCCGGAGGGGCCACCTGACCAGAGGACGTACACGAGGGACGCGAACATCAGCAGGAAGCCGAGAATGCCCACGATCACCTGGAACTGGACCTGCGGCAGCAGCAGACCTGCGCCGAGGAGCACCAGCCCCACAACGAAACCGACCCCCGCGATCAAACGACGCTTGCTGGAGGCCGACCGAAGCCGACTTCCACGCACGCTCGATGCGAACTTGGGGTCCTCTGCGTAGAGCGCGCTCTCGATCTGATCGAGCATGCGCTGCTCGTGCTCGGAGAGTGGCACCATCCCCTCCTTTAGCACTCCGGGATCTACCTTGTCTTGTCGGAGATCCGCATCCGGCGGATTCCCTGCCTCCAATGATACGAGCCTTGCAGACCCGCGACCACTGACCTACAGCAAATCTACTCCGTACCTATTCGTAATGAGATACGCGCCACACCGAGTCGCCCCGGGTCGGGCCCCGTACTACCCCGGGGCGCCGTCAGGACTGCGGCGCGAGCTCGTCCTCGATCAGATTGAGGAAGGTCTGCACGCGCGCATGCAGGGCGGCGACGTCACCGTCGGACACGCTGCGCCCCGACGCCACCTCGAGCGCGGCCACCAGCCCGGACACCGCCGTGAAGTATGACACCCACTCGGCGTACGCCGGTGCGACCTTGGCGAGCCGCACCCACGCGTTCCGGGACGCGCTCCCCCGGCGCGCACCGGTCTCCCGCTCGGCCAGGACCGCGGCGGCGCCACGGAGGGCTGCGAGGTAGATCTCGCGGTACTGGTCCTCGGGGCGCGGGGCGCCACCGGCGCGCGAGAGGAACTGGTCCGCACGGTCGAGCATGCCCAACGAGCCCCGCCGGACTCCGCCACGGGCCGCACCTCCGCGCCCTCGACGCGACG
>NZ_BAABFR010000197.1:0-3474 GCF_039541155.1 Tsukamurella soli | reverse complement strand
CGCTGCGGGCGCGTCGGGCCCGGACGGCCAGGCGCCGGGCCCGACGGTGACCGTCAGCTCCGCGGACGCGACGTCGCCGCCGCCCAGGAGTGCGAGGCGCGCGAGCCCGCCGGAGAGCGAGTACCAGAACAGGGTCCCGGCCACCCTGTCGTCGGGTGCGTGCAGCGCAGCGCCGAGCCGCCGGACCGCGCCGCGGACCGTCGCGGGGTCGAGCAGCTGCGCGCGGGTCAGGCCCACGACGTCAGCGGGCTCTGCAGCCACTGCTCGTGCATCCCGAACCACCCGGCCACCATCCCGATGGCGCCCAGAACCCACAGGGTCACCACGACCACGGCGAACGTGAACAGGCCGAACAGCCCCTTCACCAGGATGTGCTGTCGACCCAGCCATGTCGTGAACGCGTCGTAGTAGCGCCGCGCGAACCGCAGAACCCTTTTGGCCCAATCGAATTCGCTCGCCAAGATACCCAGCCCCGCGAACACCACCAGCCAGCCGGGGCCCGGGTACGGGATCATGATCACCCCCGCCGCGAGGACCACGGTGCCCGCGACGGCCACCCCTACCCGCCACAGCACCTCACCGTGGCGCGTCGCCCGAGCGCGATCCCGCGCCGACCGCACGGTGTCGAGCAGCGCGTTCGCCACGAATCTCCTCCGGTCCGGTCTGCGCATTCCACCTTGTGCCCACGGTAGCCTGCGACGGTGATCGACAACTTCCTGACGCACGTGCCCATCTGGCTGGTGTACGTGCTCACCGCCGCCGTGGTGGGGGTCGAGAGTCTCGGCATCCCCATACCCGGCGAGGTCGTGCTGGTGGCGGCCGCGGTGATGTCGTCCAAGCACGAGCTCGCGGTGAGCCCGCATGCCGTGGCGATCTGCGGCGTGGTCGGCGCATGCGTCGGCGACGGCATCGGCTTCCTGGTGGGCCACCGATGGGGCACAAAGCTGTTCGACAAGCTGAGCAAGTGGTTCCCGCACCACGTGAACGACGACGTGATCGCCTACGCCGAGCACGTGTTCGCCCGGTACGGCATGGTCGCGGTGTTCTTCGGCCGGTTCGTGGCGCTGCTGCGGATCTTCGCCGGCCCCCTCGCCGGCTCACTCCGGATGCCCGCGCACCGCTTCTTCGCCGCGAACATCGCCGGCGGGATCTGCTGGGCCGGCGGCACGGTGTACCTCGTCTACTACCTCGGCGTCGCCGCCGAGAAGTGGCTCAAGAACTTCAGCTACGTGGGGTTGGGGCTGGCGCTGGTGTTCGCGGTGTTCGCGTCGACGGTGCTGCGCCGCACCATGAACCGCAAGGTCGCCGAGTTCGCCGAACAGCGGCGGATCACCGACGGCACCGCCCAGGACGCATAGGCCGGCTACCCCGCGTGCCACCTGCGCTCGCGGAGCGCGGCGACCACCGTCTCGACGGTGCCGATCGGGTCGGAGTCGATG
The DNA here is from genome assembly GCF_039541155.1 of Tsukamurella soli. Lineage (NCBI taxonomy): Bacteria > Bacillati > Actinomycetota > Actinomycetes > Mycobacteriales > Tsukamurellaceae > Tsukamurella > Tsukamurella soli. The sequence continues at coordinate 2,035 of NZ_BAABFR010000197.1, read as the reverse complement.
TCGTGCCACGTGAAGGCCAGAGGCAGCCATCCGGCCAGCACAGCGGCGTTGAGCTTGTCGTGGTCCGCTTGGAAACGTCGCTGATCACGGTGGAACGCCCACCCGTCGACCTCGATCACGACACCCATCTCGGGAAACCCGATGTCGAAGCGGTACCGACCGATCCGGACCTGCTGGACCCACCCCGTGATGCCTTCGGCACGCAGCAGGCGCACGAACCTGCGCTCGGCCTCGGACTCCGAGTCCGACTCACACACCTGGACGATGCGACGGGCTTCGGCCATCCCGCGGAGACCGGCGTTGCGCTCCAGCGCTGCCCGCAGGCCCGAAACCGTCACCGCACCTGTCTGCAGCGAGCGATCCATCAGGCGCGTCCCCTCCCCAGCACTCAGCGCGGTGGCGCAGTCGAGGAGGGTCAGCGGTCGCCTGGTGACCGTGAGCGACGCGACGACCTCGATGTCGGCGGGCAGTAGGTTGCGCCGTCGGGCCAGGACCGGGGTCACGCAATACGCACGAGTCCGCGCGGTTCGTGGAATGGCGACCGTGACGACCGGGTCGAGATCGGTAGTCAGCCCGTGCCACCACGCCGCGGCTGCGCCCTCCGCCGCGCCTCTGTGAGCAGCGACTGCCGCGCGCAGTCGGGCCCGCTCGGTGAACAGGTGCTCCGCAGACAGATACACGGCCCGCCCCACCCGCTGCCATTCGCCTCGCTTGACCCGCGCGGTGATCGCACCGCGGGTCGAGCCGGCCGCCAACGCCTGCCCGACGGTAATGATCCCGTCCTGCGCCGCCAGAATCGCCGCAATCTCCCCCGTCTGCCCCACATCAGTTAGACGCACCGGCTCGGGCTGCGGTTCCGCGCTCACAGATTGCTGCGAATAGTCACCTGCAGCGATTGTTCGCAGCAATCTGCGCAGACCTCGGATGCCTCGCCCGGCCGCGTCAGGTCGGGATCCCGGCCGCCTGCGCCTGCTTCTTGATGCGACCCATCTCGGACATGTTGCCGAAGATCGCGATCCAGTTGTAGACCAGCAGCGAGATCAGGCCCCACCAGCCGGCGACGAGGTTGTGGGTCTGCGCTTCGCGATAGGCCTTCTTCACGTCCTCGTACGATCCCACCACGGTGCGCGTCTGCCACTGCGCCAGGACGATCATCCCGGTGTGCTTCTTGAACCGCGCCTGAAACACCGGGCCCTGGGCGGGATGACTACGTGGTGGATACCCCTGCCCCGGATACCCCTGCCCAGGGCTAGCAGGTCCGGGGACGCCCTGCTGCGGGTACGAGTACTGGTTCGGGTACTGCTGGTTCGGGTACTGCTGATTCGGGTACTGGGCCCCGGGGTACTGGGCCCCGTTCGGGGGAAACGACTGGCTCACGCGGTCAAGGTAACGCCCGCCCCCTTGCCAGGCGCTAGGACCCGACTTGGTGCGCAGGTCACCTCCCCCGGAAGGAGACCTCCTCGACCGTCGTCGACCAGTCGTGGCCATGCCCGGCCAGGCCGGTGATCCAGACGAGCACGTACTGCGTCGACGACCCGCCGCCGGCCGCGAACGAGGTCCGCCCGTCCTGCAACGTTCCCGACCACACCACGTTCGTGCCGCTCAGCGACGACAGGTCGGACGACGACGCGGTGCGCACCTCGACCGTCGACCCTGCGCTCGGGGAGCGGATCTCACCGCCGGTCAGCGTGACCGCGCGCGCCAAGGTGAACAGCAGCCCGATCCCCGACTTGAGGTTGCCGAACTGCGGGCCGGACAGGTAGGTCGCGGTGCGCCACGACGGCGAGTCGCCGGTGAGCACGTTGTCGATGTGTCGGCTCGAATCGGGACTCGAACTGAAGTCGACCAGTTGCACCGACTCGGCGGCCACCGCGCTGCCACCGCCCGACGACCCGAGGCCGCCGATGCCGCCCGCACCGCCGCGCAGCACCGACACCGCGACCACCAGCGCGAGCACAGCCAGCACCACGAGGGCCGCCAGCGTCACGGTGCGCCAAGTCGGATCGTAGCCATGTCGTTCTGTGAGCCAAGGAGT
>NZ_BAABFR010000196.1:0-3538 GCF_039541155.1 Tsukamurella soli | reverse complement strand
GGCAACCTGCACATCACGGTCGACCAGGCCTGATCAGCCGGCACCGTCGGGCTCGATCAGGACCGTCGCTCCGGCCGGCACGACGTCCACCACGCCGGGCACCCCCCGCGCGGCCGCGCCCACCGCGACGGCGTGTGCGGGGGAATCACACTCGACCAGAACCGCCGTGCCTGCGCCACGAAACCGCATGATCACTAGTATTGCCGCCATGGCGGTGCAACCGGGGTTCACCATCACTTCTGGCGGGTACGTCGCGGAGATCGCGCGGACCGGTGCGGGGCTGCGCGGGCTGACCCGCGGCGGGGTTCCGCTCACCGAGCCGTGGGCGCTCGGTACCAAGCCGCCGCTGTCGGCGGGCCTGATCCTGGCGCCGTGGCCCAACCGCACCGAGGACGGCATCTACACGTTCGACGGCGAGATCCACCGACTGGACGTCACGGAGGTCGAGCGCAACAACGCGATGCACGGCTTCGTTCGCCGGGTCGACTGGGACGACGTCGAGACCGCCGAGGACGCCGTCACCCTGACCGTCGACGTCGGCACCCACCCCGGCTGGCCGTTCGACCTCCACCTGCGCATCCGCTACGCGGTCTCCGACGCTGGCCTCGAGGCCGAGTTGACCGCCGAGAACCACGGCAGCGCAGCCCTGCCGTTTGCGCTCGGGTTCCATACCTTCCTGCGCGTGGGCGACGTCCCCGTCGACGACTGCACCCTCGAACTCGGTGCCGCGCTGGTACAGCCGCTCACCGAGCGCCAGCTGCCCGCCGGTCCGCCGGTCACCGTCGAGGGCACCGACTACGACTTCCGCCGGCCGCGCCCCCTGGCCGGCCGGCAACTCGACACCCCGTTCACCGCGACGGACCACCGGTACACCCTGCGTGCACCGCACGCCGAGGTGCAGCTGTGGACCGACGACTCGTTCGGCTGGGTCCAGGCGTTCGTCGCCGATCCGGTCAACGGGCAGGGGTTCCCCGGCCGCGGGCCGGGCGGCGAACCCGCGCGGGCGATCGCGGTCGAGCCGATGACGTGCCCGCCCAATGCGCTGCATACCGGCGTCGACGTGATCACGATCGACCCGGGCGGGCGCTGGACCGGGCGATGGGGCATCCGATGAACCGGCCTGGAGGCGACCCTCTGTGGCGGAGCACACCGGGTGCCAGCTAGGTTTTCTACTGGGTAGTACTTCAGCCGACCACAGCGAGGGGATACACAATTGTCCACCGACGAAAACATCGCGCCGGCGCAGGACGCTACGGTCACCTACCCCGGTGGCCGGCTCGACCTGCCGATCGTCAAGGCCACTGAAGGCAACGACGGTATCGGGCTGGGGAAGCTCCTCGCCGAGACCGGCTACACGACCTACGACGCGGGGTTCGTGAACACCGCCTCGTGCAAGTCGGCCATCACGTACATCGACGGCGCCAAGGGCATCCTGCGGTACCGCGGCTACCCGATCGAACAGCTCGCGGCCAAATCCACGTTCATCGAGGTCAGCTACCTGCTGATCAACGGTGAGCTGCCGACGCCCGAGCAGCTGGAGAACTTCACCGCCAAGATCCAGCGGCACACGTTGCTGCACGAGGATCTGAAGCTGTTCTTCAACGGCTTCCCGCGCAATGCGCACCCCATGCCGGTCGTCTCGTCCGCGGTCAACGCGTTGTCGGCGTACTACCCGGATTCGTTGGACCACACCGACCCGCACCAGGTCGAACTGTCGACCATCCGGCTGCTCGCCAAGCTGCCGACCATCGCGGCCTACGCCTACAAGAAGTCTGTCGGGCAGCCCATGCTGTACCCGGACAACTCCCTGAGCCTGGTCGAGAACTTCCTCCGCATGACGTTCGGCTTCCCCGCCGAGCCGTACGAGGTCGATCCGGAGCTCGCGAAGGCCCTCGACATGCTGCTGATCCTGCACGCGGATCACGAGCAGAACTGTTCGACGAGCACCGTCCGCCTGGTCGGCTCGTCCAATGCCAACCTGTTCACGTCGATCTCGGGCGGCATCAACGCGCTCTGGGGCCCGCTGCACGGCGGCGCCAACCAGGCCGTCCTCGAGATGCTGGACGAGATCAAGGCGTCCGGCGGAGACACCAATGCCTTCATGAACAAGGTCAAGAACAAGCAGGACGGGGTGAAGCTCATGGGCTTCGGTCACCGCGTCTACAAGAACTACGACCCCCGCGCGGCGATCGTGAAGGAGACCGCGGACCGCATCTTCGAGCTGCTCGGCGTGTCGGACGAGCTGCTCGACATCGCCAAGGGCCTGGAGCAGGTTGCGCTCAGCGACGACTACTTCATCGAGCGCAAGCTGTACCCCAACGTCGACTTCTACACGGGCCTGATCTACCGCGCGATGGGCTTCCCGACGCGTATGTTCACCGTCCTGTTCGCGCTCGGCCGCCTGCCCGGCTGGATCGCGCACTGGCGGGAGATGCACGCCGACCCCAACACCAAGATCGGCCGCCCGCGGCAGATCTACATCGGCCACACGGCCCGCGACTACCCGGGCGTCGAAGGCGCCTGACATGCCGGCGCGGCGCGACAACCTGCATCGCCTCATCAAGGGAGACGAGCTCATCGAAGGAGACGAGTTGACCCAGAACGCCAAGCCCGAGGTCGAGTTCCCGGGCGGCCCCGCCCCCACCGAGCTGGTCGTCAAGGACATCACGATCGGCGACGGTGCCGAGGCGCTGCCCGGCAGCACCGTCGACGTCCACTACCTGGGCGTCGAGTACGACACCGGCGAGGAGTTCGACTCGTCCTGGAACCGCGGTCAGTCCATCGACTTCCCGCTGCGCAGCCTGATCGCCGGCTGGCAGCAGGGCATCCCGGGCATGAAGGTCGGCGGCCGCCGGCAGCTGACGGTGCCGCCGGAGCTCGCCTACGGTCCCGCCGGCGGCGGTCACCGGCTGTCCGGCAAGACGCTGGTCTTCGTGATCGACCTGCTGGGCGTCAAGTAGCAGGCAGGATGTCGACCAAGGGCGGGGTCGCGGGTGCGCGCCCCGCCCTTCGTGCTACCCGCGCCGTGCCGTCAGGGGACCTCTCCGCGCCGAGGTCGGTCGGTAGTCGGAGCGTCGCTTCTCGAGATCTGGGGATGGCCCTCGAGGGGCGGTCCGGGTATCGGTGCTGTGGGCGTGGGTCGCGTGGCGGGCTCTTCGGGCCTGCACGTCTCGGGCCTGCGATCGGCGGTCCGACGCGCTGCCGGGATTCCCGCGGCGGAAATGTCCTCCCGCGCCGAGATGACCTGGTGCGGCAGCATTCTTCGGGATCGTGAGTCGGCACGGAGAGGATTGCGGAGCGCTTATCGGTTGCCGGGGAGTGGGCTGCCGCGCTGGTCACGGGGTCGTGCCCGACCTCGGTTAGCGACTTCTTTGGAGCGACGGTGCGCTAGTGTGTCGCGTCGTTAATTCATTTCTAGTTTGTAGAATGGGAGTATGTCGCGACGCGGACCTGTTCTGCCCGAGGTGACCCTCTCGGGAGAAGAGCGTGAGCAGTTGGAGCGGTGGGTTCGCCGCCGGAAGTCGGCGCAGGATCTGGC
>NZ_BAABFR010000195.1:0-3578 GCF_039541155.1 Tsukamurella soli | reverse complement strand
TTGTCTTCCTAAGACCGCTTGGCCTCCGACTTGCTCCCAGTCGCGTGGCGGTTCGCAGCCGCACGGAGACGGTACCCGTTCCGGCGGGCCTCGCCGGCGCGGCGGCTCCGGCCGCGGGCGTGCCCCCCAGTCGGCCCGCTGACCGACCCGCTCGCACAGCCGCCCTCCCTCCTGCAGCCCGCAGGTGGGAGGGCGGCTGCGTCCTGTCGATGTGTGCCGGTTATGTCACGCCGTGCCGCAAGGATGGGATGTCATGATCGAGGCCATGGACTCGATGTCTCAGGTCGCCAGGTCGCCCGACACGCTCGACCGGAGCGGCCGCCCGCCGGTCACGAGCCCGCGCGCGCTCGCCGCGGCGGCTCAGCGGCTGTTCCTGGCACGCGGCTTCGAGCAGACCAACGTGGAGGACATCGCCCGCGAGGCGGGGGTGAGCAGGCGGACGTTCTTCCGGTATTTCCGCAGCAAGGCAGATGTCGTCTGGGTGGAGTCGGACGCGGAGTTCGAGGCGTTCGTCGCCAGCCTCGCGGCGGCGCCGCCGGAGGCCGGTGTGCGCGCGGTCCTGGTCGACGCGTGGTCACGGACGCTCGACCACGGGCGCGAACAGGACGAGTGGGCCCGGCATCGCGCCCAACTGATCCTCACGGAACCCGGGGTGCAGGCACAGGCCAACGCGGTCTTCCGGGAGTGGCGTGCGGCGACCGCTCGGTTCGTCGCGCGGCGGATCGGGGAAGCGCCCGACGACCTGCTCCCGCTCGCGTTCGCCCATGCCGGTGTCTCCGCATCGGCGGTGGGACACCAGTATTGGTTCGCGCATCCGGATACGGCGCTGGGGGACTGCCTGCGCGCGGCACTCGAGGCCATGCTGCCGCCCGAACCGGTGTGCGCAGCGCGGCCCGGGGCCGACGGTGGCGTAGAACGGAACAGGCACCCGCGAGCACCAGACCAGAGGAGCGTCATGGCACGCACGATCGCAACCAATAATCGCGTCGAGAGGCAGGGGCTGCTCGAGTTCCTGCGCGGTCGCCGCAACGGGGTCCTCGTCACCACGCGCCGCGGGGGCGGGCCGCAGCTCAGCCCCGTCACCTACGGGGTGGGTCCCGACGGACACATCCTCGTGGCGACGTATCCCGAGCGTGCGAAGGTGCACAATCTGCGCCGGGATCCGCGGTGCTCGATGATGTCGCTCGGCGCGTCGTTCAACGACGCCTGGGTCCAGGTCGACGGCACGGCAGAGGTGATCGACCTTCCAGACTCCGTCGAGCCGCTGGTCGAGTACTTCCGCTCGATCTCCGGTGAGCACCCCGACTGGGACGAGTACCGACAGGCCATGCGCGACCAGGGGAAGTCCCTGCTGCACATCACGATCGACCGATGGGGCCCCGTCGCCACGGGCGGTTTCCCGGCCCGGTTCGCCGACGCCTGACGGTGCTGAGCCCGCGCGAGGACGCGAACCGGCGGCTGCTGCGCGCACGGGACGCCATGGACCGGCGGTACGCCCAGCCGCTGGACGTCCCTGCGTTGGCGGCCGTGGCATACATGTCGGCGGTCCATTTCACGCGCGAGTTCAAGGCGACGTTCGGCGAGACACCGCACCGGTATCTGCAGCGGCGGCGCGTCGAACGGGCGATGACCCGGCTCCGTGACACCGACGACGCGGTGACGGAGATCGCCCTCTCGGTGGGCTTCTCGAGCATCGGGACGTTCGGCCGGACGTTCCGCGACATCGTCGGACGGTCACCGTCGGAGTACCGGGAGGTCACGCGCCCGGTCGCGGTCCCGGGCTGCTTCGTCCGTGCGTGGACTCGCCCTGCGGGCGAACGACCCGGCACCGTCGGCCTACCGAGCAGTTTCGGAGAAGCGGCGGCGCCGCGCGATCTCTAGTGTCGACGGCATGTTCACATCGATCGCCATCACCTCCGTGCCCGTGCTCGACCAGCAGGAGGCCCTCGACTTCTATGTCGGCAGACTGGGGTTCGTCGTCCATGACGACGTCGACATGGGTTTCATGCGTTGGCTCACCATCGCCCTTCCGGCCGAACCGGACCGGCAGCTGCTGCTCGAGGTGCCGGCGCCGCCGAGGCTGTCCGAGGAGACCGCCGCGCAGGTCCGCGAGCTGGTGACGAAGGGGGCCCTCGGGACCGCCGCGATCTTGAACACGGACGACTGCCGCGGCACCTACGCCGATTTGTCCGCGCGAGGCGTCGAGTTCACCCAGGAGCCGACAGAGCAGCCGTACGGCATCGACTGTGCCCTGCGCGACCCGTTCGGCAACCACATCCGGATCACCCAGCCGAAGATCGGCACCGTCGAGGTGACCGCCGACGACATCGCCCGCTGGACCGGGGGTGCCGCGGCGGAGTAGGTCAGAACGCCTTGCCGGGGTTGAAGATCCCGGCCGGATCGAGGGCGTGCTTGATCGCCTCGTGCATCGCCAGTGTCGCCGGACTCAGCTCGGCGCGCAGGCCCGGCCGCTTGAGCAGGCCGATCCCGTGCTCGCCGGACACGGTGCCGCCCGCGTCGAGGGCCGCGGCGATGATCTCGTCGAACGCCGCCTGCGCGCGCCGGCGGGCGGCATCGTCGCCCCGGGGCGTCACCAGGAGCGGGTGCAGATTGCCGTCCCCGGCGTGCGCGATGTTGGCGATCACGGTGTCGTGCCGCCGCCCGATCTCCTCGATGCGCGCGAGCACCGACGGGACCTGGCCGAGGGGGACGCAGACGTCCTCCGTGAGCACCGGGCCGAGGCGCTCGAGCGCCGGGTAGGCGAGCCGCCGCGCGGCGAACAGTGCCTCGGCCTCGACCGGATCGGTCGAGACGGCCGACCAGGTGGCGCCGGCACCGTCGAAGCACGCCCGCACCGTCTCGGCCTCGTCGAGGCCGGCGTCGCCGGGCGCGTCGGTGCGCGCGAGCAGCACGACGTTCGCGTCGACGGCGAGGTCCATGTGCTTCCACGCATCGACCGCCAGCAGGCACTGCCGGTCCACGAGTTCGAGGGCCGCGGGGATCACGCCGGAGGCGCCGACGGCGGCGACGGCCCGACCGGCGTCGATCAGTGAGTCGAAGTACCCGGCGATCGTCCGCGGCGTCGCCTGCAGCGGCCGCAGCCGGACGGTGATCTCGGTGACCAGGCCGAGCGTCCCCTCCGAGCCGACGAACAGTCCCACCAGGTCGTAGCCGGTGACGCCCTTCGCCGTGCGTCGCCCGATGCGCGTGAGCTCGCCGTCTGCGGTCACGACCTGCAGTGCGCGGACGTAGTCGCGGGTGACGCCGTACTTGACGCAGCACAACCCGCCGGCGTTGGTGGCGACGTTGCCACCGATCGTCGACCAGGGCGAGCTGGCCGGATCGGGCGGATACCAGAGGCCGTGCTCGGCGCACGCGGCGCGGAGGTCGTCGTTCACCACGCCGGGCTGCACGACGGCGATGCGCTCCGCCGGGTCGATCTCCAGGACGGCGTTCATCGCGTCCATCGCGACCACGACCGACCCCTCGGTCGCATTCGCGCCGCCCGACAGCCCGGTGCCGGCGCCCCGCGGCACGATCGGCAGGCCCAGCCCGGCACACGCGGCGACGGTGGCGGG
>NZ_BAABFR010000194.1:0-3597 GCF_039541155.1 Tsukamurella soli | reverse complement strand
CGGGGACGGCGCGGCGCGGCCGCACCGGCAGCCGCTGCTGGCGCCGCATGGCCCGGCGCTCGGCCGGCTTGGTGTCCCACGCCGCGGGACGCGCGTCGACCCACCGCTTCGAACGCCACGCGAACGGGATGTGCGCGAGGTACGCCGCCGAGATCACCAGCAGGGCCACGAACGGGTAGGTCAGCAGCAGCGCCGTCAGCGCCCCCACCGCGACCAGTACACCGGCGGCCTTCCGCGGCTGCACGGTCATGGTCTTGAAGCTGGACGTGGGGATCCGCGACACCGTCAGCGCCGCCACCACCATGGTCCACACTCCCACCGCGAGCGGCGCCGACCACCACCCGTGCCCGAACTGCTGCCCGGCCGCGAGCGGCGCCATCACCAGCAGCGCGCCGGCGGGCGCGGGCACGCCCACGAAGAAGTCGCGGGTGTACGGCGGCGCGGTGGGATCGTCGGCGAGGGTGTTGAACCGCGCCAGCCGCAGCACCATCGCCACCACGAACAGCAGCGCCACGATCCAGCCGGCCGGTGAGGTGCCCAGTCTGGTGAAGTACAGGATCAGCGCGGGGGTCACGCCGAAGTTGATGGCGTCGGCGAGGGAGTCGAGCTCGGCGCCGATCTTGGTGGAGGCCTTCAGGAGGCGGGCGATGCGGCCGTCGAGGCCGTCGAGGATCGCGGCGGACACGACCATGGCGATGGCGATGTCGACGCGGTGGTCGGCGGCGAACTTCACCCCGGTCAGGCCGAAGCACATCGCGCCCACCGTCAGCATCGACGGCAGCATCAGAATCCCGATGGACTTGGCCGGGTCGTGCCGCGATCCTCCCCCCCGGGCGGTCACGGTAGGTGCGCGATCACGGTCTCGGCGCCCACCGCTCGCTGCCCCGGCCACACGGCGAGCTCGCTGCCCGCGGGCAGATAGGTGTCGACTCGGGAGCCGAACCGGATGATGCCGTACGTCTCGCCGAGGTCGAGGGTGTCGCCGGGCGCGCAGTCGGTGCGGATCCGGCGCGCGATCAGCCCGGCTATCTGCACGACCCCGACGGGACCGTGCTCGGTGGCGAGTCGTACCGAGGTGCGCTCGTTGCTGTCGCTGGCCTCGGGCAGGTCGGCCGAGAGGAACGCGCCGTCGCGATGCACCACGGTCTCGACCGTGCCGGCCACGGGTGCGCGTTGCACGTGCGCGTCGAATATCGAGAGGAAGATCGAGACGCGTGGCAGCGGCTGGTCGCCGAGTTGCAGCTCGGGCGGCGGGACGTGCGCGTCCACGAGCGTCACCTCCCCGTCGGCGGGTGCGACGGCGACCCCCGACGCCGTGGGGGGCACCCTGCCGGGGTGGCGGAAGAACGCGAGGCACGCGGCAGAGACGGCCAGGGCGGGCGTCCGGATCCACGCCCGACGGTGACCGGCCGCAGCGACCGCGAGCGGTGCGATCACGAACGGCGTACCCGCGGGATGCATAGGCGGAACCGTGTGCCGGACCAGCTCGACCACGTGCCCGAATCCCGTGGAGTGTTCTGTGAGGTGCCCGTCGACCGGTGGTTGGGGGCGGCGTGCCACGTGGCAGGGTCCTCTCGGATCGCGGACTTCAATCGGCAATCATTGTGACAGGGGCACGCCCCACCCCGTGCCGGAGGTGACCAGGTCCCTATCTGCGGCGCCCCGAGACCAGTCGCACGATCGCCAGCAGGATGCACGCGCCTACGAGCGCGGTGACGAATGTGGCGATCAGGCCGAAGGTCTGGGTGTCCTGGTGCAGGAACCTACGCACCAGGAACCCGCCGAGCCAGCCGCCGACGATGCCCACGATGATGTTGAGGAAGATACCCTGCTGGGCGTCGGTGCCCATGAACTTGCTGGCGACCCAGCCCGCGAGGCCACCGATGATGATCCATCCGACGATGCCGATGCCGAAGTTCGCCGATGCGGCGACGACCTCGTCCGCGTATCCAGTGAGCATGGGAACCTCCAGTCGTCAGTCGGCCAGGGGGACAACGGTGACCGTGGCGCCCGCGACGACTTCCTCGACCTCGGGCGCGATGTCGATCAGGCAGTCGGCCGACGCCATCCATCGTAGGAAGTGCGACCCGTGCCCACCTACCGCAATGACCGAATCGTTACCGTCGGTACTGGTGAGTGCGCCGCGGAGGAACTGTCGCTTGCCCGGGATCGACTGCACCCCGGCGGCGAGGACGGCGGTGCGGCGCGGCCGCCGCGCGGGCAGGCCCAGCGCGGCGCGCAGCGGCTCGCGCACGAACACCTCGAACGACACGAGCGAGCTGACGGGATTGCCGGGCAGCGTCACCACCGGCACGCGCCGTCGGCCGGGCGTGACGATGTGCCCCGCGCCCTGCGGCATGCCCGGCTGCATCGCGACCTTGACGAAGTCCACGTCGGCGAACCCGCCGGTGAACGCCTCCTTGACCACCTCGTACGCGCCCGCGCTGACGCCGCCCGACGTGATGACGAGGTCGACGTCTCCGGCGTCCAGGCGCTCGCCGAGCACTCGGCGCAGGTGGGCGACGTCGTCGGGCACGAACCGCAGCGATTCGGCGTCCGCGCCCGCGGCCCGGATCGCGGCCGCGAGCATCACGGAGTTGGACTCGTAGATCTGCCCGGGCGACAGCGGCTCCCCCGGCGTGACCAGCTCGGAGCCGGTCGACAGCACCAGCACGCGCAGCGGGGCGAGCACCGACACCGTCGGGACCCCGAGGGCGGCGGCGAGCCCCACCTGCGCAGGCCCGATGACGGTGCCACGTTCCAGCGCGACCTCCCCCGCCTCGATGTCGCTGCCCGCCCGGCGCACGAACTGCCCGGCCGACGCGTCGCCCGTGAAGCACACGTGTGTGGCATCGAACCCCTGACCCGAGGTGGCCTCCACCGGGACGATCGCGTCGGCGCCGACGGGCAGCGGCGCGCCGGTCATGATCCGATGTGCGGTGCCGGGCGCGAGTACCAGCGCATCGGTGCGGCCGGCGGGGATGTCCTCGGCGACGGGCAGCGTGACGCCGGAGTGCACCTCGGCGGCACGCACCGCGTACCCGTCCATCGACGAATTGGTGAAGGGCGGCAGCGAGATCGGCGCGCGCAGATCGTCCGCGAGCGCCCGGCCCGCCGCCTCCGCAAGCCGCATCCGCACGCGCCGCGCCGCGGGCATGAGCGCGGCGACGGTGGCCCGGTGCGCGTCGACGGGGATCACGCGGGGGCGAGCCTGGTCAACAGCAGGGCCTCGGCCAACGCGATCCGTTCGATCTCGCGCGGGTCGACAGACTCGTTGGCGGCGTGGATGCGGCACTGCGGTTCCTCGACGCCCAGGAGCGCGATCTCCGCCCGCGGTGCGGCGTTCCGAAGTGCGGTGCACAGCGGGATCGAGCCGCCCTGCCCGCTGGTGACGACCTCCGCGCCGAACGCGTCGGCCAGGGCCGTCCGCAGCGTCGCGTAGCCGGGACCGTCGGTGGCGGCGGCGAACGGCTCACCGGCGGCCTCCTCGGTGATGGTCACGTGCGCGCTCCACGGCGCGTGCGCCCGCAGGTGGTCGGCGAGCAGCGTGCCGGCGGCACGCGGGTCGACGCCCGGCGGCACCCGCAGGTTCAGCAG
>NZ_BAABFR010000193.1:0-3626 GCF_039541155.1 Tsukamurella soli | reverse complement strand
TGGTTGTCTTCCTAAGACCGCTTGGCCTCCGACTTCCACGGTCGCGCCCGGAGCGGGCACCGTCGTACCCGGGCGCGACCGTGGCGGCCGCCGACTATGCGGACCGCGCCGCGGTGCGGCAGGCGTTGTCCGGGACCGACACCGTCCTGATGGTGTCGGGGGCCGAGGAGCCCGACCGGCTCGCGGCGCACCGCACATTCGTGGACGCCGCCGTGGCGGCGGGCGTGGGTCACCTGGTCTACATCTCGTTCTTCGGCGCCGCACCCGACGCCACGTTCACCCTCGCACGGGACCACTGGGCCACCGAGCAGCACATCCGTGCGTCCGGGTTGCCGTTCACGTTCCTGCGAGACAACCTGTACGCGGATTTCATGCCGGGCCTGGTGGGCGACGACGGCGTCATCCGCGGGCCGGCTCGGTGCGGCCGGGCGGCCGTGGTCGCGCAGGACGACATCGTCGACGCGGCCGTGGCGGTGCTGCTCGCACCGGCCGACCATGTGGGACGCACGTACGACCTGACCGGCCCCGAGGCGCTGACGATGGCGGAGATCGCCGCCGTCCTCCAGCGGGAGACCGGGCGGCAGATCGTGTTCCACGACGAGACGGTCGACGAGGCGTTCGAGTCACGCCGCGTCTACGGCGCGCCAGACTGGCAGGTCGAGGCCTGGGTCTCGACGTACACCGCCGTCGCCGCCGGCGAGCTGGACGGCGTGAGCGATGCCGTAGAGCGGCTGAGCGGGCATCCCGCGACGCCGCTCGCGCGGGTGGTGCGCGGCAGCCGCGGGATGCCGCGGGGAGGGCGTTAGTGTGCGGGGATGAGCCTGTTGTGGGACCAGCACACGTGCCTGCCGCTCGACCTCGACGCTGACGTCGCCGAGTTGGAGCGGTACGCGCCCCTCGAGCGCGGCTTCGTCTCGGTCAACGTCGGGTACTCGCCGCACTCGTACGAGTTCTCCACCGGGTTGTTGCGCGCGTTCCGGTCGGGTGTCGCCGCATCGGATCGGCTCGCGCTGGCTGCCACCGTCGACGACGTCGAGGCGATCACCGCCGCCGGGCGGATGGCCGTCGCCTTCGACCTCGAGGACTCCGGGCCGCTCGGCGGTGATCTCGGTGCGGTGCAAGAGTATTGGGATCTCGGCGTGCGGACGATGCTGCCGTCGTACAACCACGCCAACCGGGCGGGCTCCGGCTGCCTGGACGCCGACGACGGCGGCCTGACGCCGTGGGGGCGCGACCTGGTGGCCGAGATGAACCGGGTGGGCATGGTGCCCGACGGCTCGCACTGCAGCGTCCGTACCAGCCTCGGGCTGTGCGACGCGTCCACGCGGCCCGTGGTGTACAGCCACTCGTGTATGCGCGGCGTGTGGGACCACCCGCGCAACATCACCGACGACCAGGCGCGCGCCGCCGCGGAGACCGGGGGAGTCGTCGGGATCACGGGTGTCGGCATCTTCCTGGGCCCCAACACCCCGACTCTGGAGGCGATGACCCGCCACCTCGAGTACGCGGTCGAACTCGTGGGCATCGAGCATGTCGGTGTCAGCAGCGACTTCTCGTTCGATCACGAGGAGTTCGTCGTCGAGATCGCGGCCAGCCCGGAACTGTACGACGAGTCGTACACCCGGTGGGGCCCGATCCAGTGGATGCCGCCCGAGACGTTCGTGACACTCGGCGCGCACCTCGCCGGGCGGGGCTGGCCGGATACCGACATCGCCGCGGTGCTGGGCCGGAACTTCATGCGCGTGGCACGCGAATCCTGGTCCGCGGCGGCGGGCTAGCCGATCGCCCGGGCCAGGATCCGGGCGCCCTCGCCGAATGCGGCGGGATTCGGACCCGCGTAGTTGAGCCGCAGAAACCGACCGGTGGGCTCGGCGGGGAACCACTCGTCACCGTCGCCCACGACGAGGCCCGCACCCAGACAGCGGGATACGACGTCGCCGAGCACGACGGTGTCCGGCAGCCGCGCCCACAGATTGAGCCCGCCGCGCGGCACCGCCTCGATCTGCACGGCGGGGGCGTGCTCGCGCAGGTTCGTCAGCAGCAGGTCGCGTCGTTCCCGCAGCTCGGCGCGCACGCGCCGCAGGTGTGTCTGCCACGCGGGCGCGGTGACCACGTCGAGGGCGACGGCCTGCAGGATCCCGCTGACGTACATCGACTCCGCCTCGGTGTCGGCGAGGATGCGGCCGAGCGCCGGACCGCGGGCGACCAGCCCGGCGACCCGCACCGCCGGCGCCACGGACTTGGTGAGCGATCGGAGGTACACCACGTGACCCGCGTCGTCCCGCGCGGCGAGCGGCTGCGAGTCGGCGTCGATGCCGAAGTCGTGCGCCCAGTCGTCCTCGATGAGGAAGGCGCCGTGGGCACGCACCACGTCCAGCACCGCGTCGCCGCGCTCGCGGGACCACAGCGCCCCCGTCGGGCTCGCGAACGTCGGCTGCACGTAGCAGGCGCGTGCTCCGGTCCGGGCCAGCGCCGCCGCGAGGTCGACGGGGTCGGGGCCCGCCGGTCCGCTCGGGATCGGCACGACCTCGACGCCCACCAGGGCCGCCGCCAGCAGGGCACCCCAGTAGGTGGGTGACTCGACGACCAGCGGCCGCCCGGCGCCGACCAGGGCACGGAACGCCGTCACCAGGCCGCCCTGGCTGCCGGGGATCACGACCACGTCGTTGGGCGTGACTGGCGCGACCCCGGCCGGTGTCACCGACGCGAGCTCCGCCGCGAACCACGACTGCAGGTCGGGTGACCCGCCGGTGGGTGGGCGGCCCATCAGCGTCTCCGCCCGCATGGCGCGACCGAACGCAGCACGGACCAGCCTCTCCGGCAACAGCTCTCGGTCGGGGTAACCCGAGTGCATCGCGATCATCGAGTGCGCCGCCGATCGCAGTGACATCGGGGGCCGGGCGTCGCGATACCCCGATGCCCCGAGAGTGGCCGTCTGCCAACCGAAGTCGACCGTGTGGGCGGTCCGCGCGGCGCGCACAAAGGTTCCCACCCCCGGGCGCGATTCCACCAGGCCCTGTGCTGCCAGCGTGTGCAGCGCTTTCTGAACGGTGACAGGGCTCGCGCGGTATACGTCGCGGAGGCTGCGCGACGACGGTAGCCGCGCGCCGGGGGCCGCCGAGTCGATCCATCCGCGGAGTTCGGCGACGATGCGCGAAGTGCTATCGTTCGACATGAATGCACATAGTAGCGCTACTGCTACGAAGAAGGACGTGCTACGCCGCGGTCCGGGCGGGTTCGGCTGGGGGCTCGTCGGTGTGATCGCGTTCTCGTTCACCGTGCCGTTCACCCGCGTGGCCGTCGACGCCGGGTTGCCGCCCCTGTTCGTGGGCGCCGGCCGCGCTGTCGTCGCGTCGGCACTCGCCGCGGCCGCGTTGCTGGCGACGAGGCGGCGTGCGCCGCGCGGGTGGCAGTGGCTGCGTGTCGCCGTGGTCGCGGGCGGCGTTGTACTCGGCTTTCCGCTGCTCACCTCGTTCGCACTCGCGTCGGCACCGGCGAGCCACGGGGCGGTCGTGATCGCGCTGCTCCCGGCAGCTACGGCCGCGACCGCGGTGCTCCGCACGCGGGAGCGGCCGAGCGCGACGTTCTGGGCGGCTGCGGCGGCCGGCGCCGGCGTCGCTGTGGGG
>NZ_BAABFR010000192.1:0-3855 GCF_039541155.1 Tsukamurella soli | reverse complement strand
CGTGGCCGCCGAGGTCGCGGCCGAGGTCGCCGCCGACGTGGCCCGCCCGGTCGCCTGGGACGCCGCCGCCGATGTCGCCGACCCGTCCAGGTCTGGCGCCGTCGACGTCGGTACCTCCATGCCGCAGGTGTCGCAGAACCCGTCGGCGTCGGCGGTGCCGCCGCACCCCTGTCGCGGGCATCGGCCCGCCGCGCTCCGGCTCATTGTCGGCCCCCTTGTCCGTACAGTCCTGCGGTCCGCGCTGCCACGGCCTCGGCGAGCCCGAAGTATGCGGCCTTCGCCTGGTACGCCGAGAGTCGGCCACGCAGTTCCGCCCGGCGGTCCAGCTGCCCCGTCACCGAGCGGAGCGTCTGCAGTGCGGCGGAGTGGGTGTCGCCCGCCAGTCGGTCGACCGCGGCCGGCTCCGCCGCGAGCGCCCCGCGGCTCGCGGTGTCGCGCAGGGCCCGGAGGCGGTCTATCCGCGACCGCAGCCCGGCCGAGCCGCGATCGTCGGGCACGGGTAGTCCGGGCGCGGCGATCGTGTCCAGAACCGACGAATACGACTGGGGCGCAGTGGCCTCCGTGGCCTCCACGTCCCTGAGGACGGCGTCCAGGGCCGCCAGCCGCGCGTCGAAGCCGTCGCGGACCGCGGCGTGGCAGGCCAGCTCTGCAGTCAGGGCGTCGAGCCGCCCCGCGAGCGCGGGAACCGGGTCGGCGATGCGCGCCGACAGCGGGTCGGTGATCACCGCCTCCCGCGCACGTTCCAGTTCGCGTCGCAGCGCTACCACCCGGTTCCGGCCGGTACCAACGGATTCCGCGAGCACCGCAGCCTCGGCGAGCCGTCGGTCCACGGTGTCGAGCGGCGGCATCGTCTCCACCCAGGCGTTCTGCACCGCCGTGAGCACCCCGAGCGCGGTGTCGCGGCCGACTGCTATCCGCGCGATCAGGTCGGCGAGCGTCAGCGGACCGTCCTTGCCGGGCCGGTCGCCCAGCCCACCCGTCACCGGCCCGTACAGCAGTTCGGGCAGCTCGACGAGATCGGCGTCGGCCGGCCTGCGCCGGGGGCGGTCCGCTCGCCGCCGCAGCTCTCTCGCTTGCTCGACCACCTCGCGGAACCGGCCGTGGTACTGCCATGCCGCCGACATGGCGGCCGCCGCCTCCGGCCACCTGCGTGCCGTGAGACCCGTCGGCGCGACGCCGGAGAGCAGACGGATCCCGGGGTGGGAGTCCATGGCCACCAAGGACTCCGCGATCTGGTCGCCGTCCGCGAGCACGCGATCGAGCGCCTGCCCGAGTTCCTGGAGTCGCGACGTCATGGCGCCCACCGTCAGTCCCGGTACCGGGGCGTCGGCGGCGTCCCGGTATCTCCGAGCAGGCCGGCGAGCCAGCGGTGGTAGATCGTCTGCCACTCCCCGTCGGTACGCATCTGTGCCAGCACGCCGTTGACGAACCGCACCAGATCGATTCGGTCCTTCGCGATCGCGATACCGTACGGCTCGGAGGTCATCGCGGGCCCGACGATCTTGGTGGACGGGTCCTGCGCGGCCAGGCCGGCCAGGATCGTGTCATCGGTCGAGATCGCGTCCACCTGGTTCTGCTGCAGCATCACGAGGCAGTCGGTCCAGTCCGACACCTGGATCCCGATGGGCTTCGAACCCCCGGTGCCGGCCGCGTTCACGATGTTCTGGATGGATGTGGATCCTGCTGCAGCGCAGACCTTCTTGCCGCCCAGCGACGCGATCGACGTGGCCGTCGAGGACTTGGGCACCAGTACGCGCTGCCCGGCCTGGTAGTAGACGGTGCTGAACGCCACGTCCTTCCAGCGGGCGCAGTTGACCGTCATCGTGTCCACCGTGATGTCCACATCGTGGTCCTGTACCGCAGCGATCCGCGTCCCGGGGTCGACCACACGGAACTGGATCGCGTCGGGGTTACCGAAGATCGCCTTCGCCACCGCGCGGGCGATGTCCACATCGAACCCCTCGAGCCGGCCGGTCACGGGGTTGCGGTAACCGAACTTGTAGGTGTTCTGGTCGACACCGGCGATCAGTCGTCCCCGCGCCCGAATCATCGCGAGTGTGCCGCCCGTCTGCGCGCCGGTCGGCCGATAGCTCGCCGTCGGGTCGCCGCAGCCGGTGTCGGAGGCTGTGCCCGGCAGGGAGCGGATCTCGGTGACCCCGGCGGGCATCGGGGCCCACACCGAGGGGGAGGAGGCGCCGCCGAGCTGAGTCGAGCCGCTACTGCAGCCCGCGACGACGGTGACGGCCACTCCCAGCGCGGCGAGGGCCGGCGCGGCCGCACCCCGGCGGCGCGTGATCAGTGGGATCATCGGTACTCCTCGAGCCGCTGCCAGATCCCCGCGACCGCGCCGGCGGCACTCACCAGCGCGAGCACGATCACGGCCCACACGGCGCCGATCAGCGCGTCTTCGGCGTCCGATGCGTTGCGCTCGAATGCGCTGTTGGTCGTCGAGATCGCGTGGGCCAGAGAGCGGTCGACGCTGTCGAACGCTGCCGCAGAGCCGTTCGGCGCGGTCCCGACCGCGAGCTGCACCGCTGCCGGATAGTCACCGGAGTCGTCCGCCGTGCGTACGGCGGCATGGGTGGCGTTCCAGGCGTCGACGGCGGCGCGGGCGGTGCGCTCGTCCTGCCGGACGGTGGCGTCGGTGGCGAGGTCTGCGGCCCGGTCGAGCAGGCCGTCATCGTCGGACTGCATTGCCCGATAGTCCTTCTCATACGCGCCGCCGGCGCCGCGGGCCACCAGCGTGAGCGTCTCGTCGGCCCGTGCGTTGAGCGCGGCGATCCGGGCCTGCGTGAGGATGTCGGTCTGCGTCGATCCGTCGGTTCGACTCGCGTGCACGGAGGCCATCACCACGAGCGACGCAAGCAGCACCCACAGCAGCGAGATCGCGGCGGCGGCCGTGGCCAGCGCCAGGCCGAGGTTGACCCGGCGTCTCGAACGTCGCCACACGAACCATTGCGCCACCACCAACACCGCCAGCAGGACCAACCCGAACAGCAGCTCGAGCCACGGGAACCCGCCTGCCGAGTCCTGGTCGGCGGTGCGCTCCGCGACCTGTGTCCGGTAGAGGCTCTCGGCGGCCGGTAGTAGACGCGTCCGCATCAGGTTGGACGCCTCGCGCTGGTAGGCGGCCCCTACAGGGAAGCCCTGCAGGTTGTCGGCGCGCGCCGTCTCCACGAGGCCGGTGTACACGGGCAGGCCCGAGGTGAGCACCGCGACTGGGCTGTCCGGGTCGGCCGCGGCGGCGGACGTCTGCGCCGACGTCGCGAGGGCCAACGCGGTGCCGGCCTGAGCGATGTCGGCGGTGTAGCGGGCGCGGTCCGCCGTGACCTCCTGCCCACCGGCCAGGAACCCGCTGTTCGTGGTGGCGTCCGCGTCCGAGAGTGCCCGGTAGATGTTCTGCGCGGCCACCGCGAGGGGCCCGCTGCGGTGCGCGAGGGCATCGAGCGCACGTGACCGATGGGCGACCCCCGCCGCGGTCAGAGCCCCGGCCAGCACGCTGGCGAGCACCACGCCGACGGCCAGCAGCAGCAGGATGCCCGGTGTGGTTCGGGCCAGTGCCCGCAGCGCCGCCACCCGGCGTGCCGACCTGGTCGCGGCGGTCTCCGTCGTGGATCCCACCGAGGTCTTGGTGGTTGCAGCTGTCGACGCCATGTTCACCTCCCTGCGGATTGTCGTCAGACTAGCCACAGGTGGGGCGCCCGCAAGGCCACTAAGCCGTCAAATTGGGGCCCTCCTGACATATGTGTGGGTCAGTTCCGGCCGGGGAGGGTGGGGCGGTGACCGCCGAGGCTGAGCATGGCGAGGGCGATGAGGGAGTCGGGGCTGTGGAAGCCGAACGCCATCCGGGCGATG
>NZ_BAABFR010000191.1:0-3896 GCF_039541155.1 Tsukamurella soli | reverse complement strand
CCCCGAAGACGGTGCATGTGACCGCCACCAAGGAGGACGGGACGAAGGTCGAGTTCGACGCGGTGGTGCGCATCGACACCCCCGGTGAGGCCGACTACTACCGCAACGGCGGCATCCTGCAGTACGTGCTACGGCACATGATCAACGGCTGATCGAACCCGAAGGCCAGGTGGCGGAGCGGCTCGCTCCGCCACCGCCGGGGCATTACTTCTTTCGAAAAAACGGACGTGATCACATGGATCTTTTCGAGTATCAAGCCAAACAACTATTCCAGCGCCACGGCGTGCCGGTCAGCCTCGGTGACGTTGCCGCCACCGCCGCTGAGGCCGAGGAGATCGCGGAGCGGATCGGCGGCGTCACCGTCGTCAAGGCGCAGGTCAAGATCGGCGGGCGTGGCAAGGCCGGCGGCGTGAAGGTCGTCAAGACTCCCGCCGACGCGCGGACCGCGGCCGAGGCGATCCTGGGCATGGACATCCGCGGCCACACCGTGCACCGGGTGCTGGTGGACCCGGGAGCCGACATCGAGCAGGAGTTCTACGTCTCCTATCTCCTCGACCGTGCCAACCGGACCTTCCTGGCGATGGCCTCGTTCGAGGGCGGCATGGAGATCGAGCGGCTCGCGGAGGAGCGGCCGGACGCGCTGGCGAAGGTGCCGGTCGACGCCACCGTCGGCGTTGACGCGGCGAAGGCGCGGGAGATCGCGCACGCTGCGAAGTTCCCCGACGAGCTGATCGAGCCGGTGGCCGACGTACTGGTCGCGCTGTGGGAGACCTTCGTGGCCGAGGACGCCACGCTCGTCGAGGTCAACCCGCTGGTGCGGGTCGGCGACGGAAGCATCCTCGCGGTGGACGGCAAGGTGAGCCTGGACGCCAACGCGGCCTTCCGTCATCCTGACCACGCGGCTCTCGAGGACAAGGCCGCGGCCGACCCCTTGGAGGCACGGGCCAAGGCCAAGGACATCAACTACGTCAAGCTCGACGGCGAGGTCGGGATCATCGGCAACGGTGCCGGGCTGGTCATGTCGACACTGGACGTGGTCGCCTACGCCGGTGAGCGACACGGCGGTGTGCGACCGGCCAACTTCTTGGACATCGGCGGCGGCGCGAGCGCCGAGGTGATGGCGGACGGCCTGGGCATCATCCTGTCCGATCCGGCCGTGCGCAGCGTCTTCGTCAACGTCTTCGGCGGCATCACCGCCTGCGACGCGGTGGCCTCTGGAATCGTCGCCGCGCTGGAGATGCTCGGCGACGCGGCCGACAAGCCGATCGTCGTGCGCCTCGACGGCAACAACGTCGACGAGGGCCGACGCATCCTCGCCGAGGCGAACCATCCACTGGTCTCCCTGGTGGACACGATGGACGGGGCGGCCGAGCGGGCTGCCGAGTTGGCGAACGCGGGCGCCTGACAGATGAACGTCGCCAGCGGAACGAATCACAATCATCAGGCGATCGGCGCTGGTGCGTGCCGTCGCCCGGAATCGAGCAAGGACGCGGTATGACCATCTGGTTGGACGAGCACAGCAGGATCATCGTGCAGGGGATGACCGGCTCCGAGGGCATGAAGCACACTCGGCGCATGCTCGCGTCCGGCGCGCAGGTCGTCGGCGGCGTCAACGCGCGCAAGGCCGGCACGAAGGTCGAGATCGACGGGGTCGTGCTGCCCGTGTTCGGCGGCGTCGCCGAGGCGATGGCCGAGACGGGCGCGAACGTGACGGTCGCCTTCGTCCCGCCGGCCTTCACGAAAGATGCGGTCATCGAGGCCATCGACGCGGAGATCCCGCTCGCCGTGGTGATCACCGAGGGGGTGGCGGTGCACGACACCGCCGCCTTCTGGGCGTACTCGATCGGGAAGAAGACCCGCATCATCGGCCCGAACTGCCCCGGCATCATCAGCCCGGGCGTCTCGAACGCCGGCATCATCCCCTCCGACATCACCCAGGCCGGACGCCTCGGGCTGGTGTCGAAGTCCGGAACCCTGACGTACCAGCTGATGTACGAGCTGCGTGACATCGGTTTCACCAGTTGCGTCGGCATCGGCGGCGATCCGGTCATCGGCACCACGCACATCGACTGTCTCGAGGCTTTCCAGGCGGACCCGGACACCGACGCGATCGTGATGATCGGCGAGATCGGCGGCGACGCCGAGGAGCGCGCGGCCGCGTACATCAAGGAGCACGTGACCAAGCCGGTGGTCGCCTATGTGGCCGGCTTCACCGCGCCGGAGGGCAAGACCATGGGCCACGCGGGCGCGATCGTGTCGGGCTCGTCCGGTACGGCGCAGGCCAAGAAGGAGGCGCTCGAGGCGGTGGGTGTGGCGGTGGGTAAGACGCCGAGCGAGACCGCTCTTCTGGTCCGCGAGGTTCTCACCCGCTGACCGTCGGTCACAGGAAGCAGGGGTCGCAGGAAGCAGGGGGCAGTGGAGCACACCACCGTACGGACGGTTCGAGCAGACGACGGTACGCGTATCGCCTATCGCGACGAGGGGGCCGGCGAACCCGTTCTGCTCATCCCAGGTCTCGGGTACGCCTCGTGGAGCTGGTCGCCCCAGCTCGATCGTCTCGGCACGGGCGCGCGGGTCCTGGCGATGGACAACCGGGGAACCGGAGAGTCGGATGCCCCGCCCGGTCCGTACACCATCGGGCAGATGGCGGAGGACGCGTTGGCCGTCATTCGTGCGACGGGCGCGCCGGCCCACGTCGTGGGGTCGTCGATGGGTGGGTACATCGCGCTCACCCTCGCGCTCCGGCACCCGGGGGTGGTGAAGTCGCTCACCCTGATCGCCACCACGGACGGGGGACCCGGGTGCACCCCGGTCCCGGATTCGACCCTGCGGGTGTGGACGACGTCCACGGCCCTCAGTCCCGCCGAGTACGCCCGCGAGACGATGCCCGTGTCGTTCGCGCCCGGGTGGACCGTCGAGCACGCCGACGAGTTCGAGAAGCTGCTGGAGATGCGGTTGCGATACCCCACCTCGCATCGGGCGTGGAGTGCTCAGTTCGGTGCCTGCGCGGAGTTCCTGGAGGGCGGGGCGCCCGACGGTGACGTCGACGTTCCGGTATTGATCGTCCACGGGACGGCGGACCGCGTGGTCCCGTTCGACAACGTGGCGCATCTCGCTCGCCGGTTGCCGGGGGCGAGTCAGCTCGTCCTTCCCGGCGCCGGCCACCTGTGCTGGCTCGAGGAGGCCGGCCGGGTCAATCACGCCATCGAGGCGCACATGGCTGCTGCGGGATAGCTGTGTACGAAGAAACCATCTCCAGATCGGGAAGAGATTCATGAGTGATCAGAAGCAGACCATCATCTACACGCTCACCGATGAGGCGCCGCTGCTCGCCACCGCGGCGTTCCTACCCGTGATCCGGGCGTTCGCCGGTGCGGCCGGCGTCGACGTGGAGACCAGCGACATCTCCGTCGCGTCGCGCATTCTGGCGACGTTCCCGGAGTACCTCACCGAGGAGCAGAAGGTTCCGGACAATCTGGCCGAGCTGGGCCGGCTGACCCTGGAGCCGGATACCAACATCATCAAGCTGCCGAACATCAGTGCCTCGGTGCCGCAGTTGCTCGCCGCGATCAAGGAGTTGCAGGAGAAGGGGTTCAAGATCCCCGACTACCCGGAGGATCCGAAGACGTCCGAGGAGCAGGAGATCAAGGCGCGTTACTCGACCTGTCTCGGCAGCGCCGTGAACCCTGTTCTGCGGCAGGGTAACTCGGATCGTCGGGCGCCGAAGGCGGTCAAGGAGTACGCGCGGAAGCACCCGCACAGCATGGGTGAGTGGTCGATGGCGTCCCGTAGTCATGTGGCGCATATGCGGGAGGGCGACTTCTACCACGGGGAGAAGTCGATCACCCTCGACAAGGACCGCGACGTCCGGATGGAGCTGGTCACCACCAGCGGCA
>NZ_BAABFR010000190.1:0-3901 GCF_039541155.1 Tsukamurella soli | reverse complement strand
CGACCAGCCGCTGCGGCGCACCCCGCGCGGCGAGGCGCGCGGCGACCCTGCCGCCCAGGCGTCCCGTCGCTCCCGTGACGGCGATCGGTGCGGTCATATCTCCTCCTTCGGCGCGTTTTCTTCCTTAGGCGCGTTTCCTCCTTAGGCGCGTTTCCTCCTTAGGCGCGGAGCCGACCACCCCCGGAGCGCGTTCGAAACCCGGATCCGCCCACGACACGGCCTCGTTCACGCCTCGAACAGCCCGCGGACATCGTCCACCGTCATCCCGGCGATGTCGGCGTTCTCGCCGCCCACCACCTGCTCGAACAGCGCGGCCTTGCGTTCCTTGAGCTCCATCACCTTGACCTCGATGGTGTCGGTGGCCACCAGGCGGTAGACATTCACCGACCGGGTCTGGCCGATCCGGTGCGCACGATCGACGGCCTGCGCCTCGACGGCGGGGTTCCACCACGGGTCGAGCACGAAGACGTAGTCGGCCTCGGTGAGCGTCAGTCCTGTGCCGCCGGCCTTGAGGCTGATGAGGAATGCCGGTGCGTCCCCGTCTCGGAAGCTCGCTATGCGGGCCGGCCGGTCGCGGGTGCGGCCGTCGAGGTACACCCAGCCGATCCCCGCGGCGTCGAGGCCCGTCTTGACCCGGGCCAGATACCTGGTGAACTGGCTGAATACGAGCGCGCGGTGACCCTCGGCGGCCAGCTCGGTGAGGTGCTCCACCAGGGCGTCGATCTTCGCGGAGCCGACGGCGTCGTACTCGGCGTCCACCAACGCGGGGTCGAGGCTCATCATCCGCAGTCGGGTGATGGCCGCGAAGATCTGGACGCGGTTGCGGTCGAAGTCGTCGACCAGCCCCAGCACGTTCTGTCGTTCCCGCTGGAGGTATGTGTCGTAGATCTGCCGGTGTGCGCGGCCGAGCGGCACCTCGAGCACCTGTTCCTGCTTGGGCGGCAGGTCGGCGGCCACCAGCTCCTTGGTGCGGCGCAGCAGGAACGGCCGGATGCGCCGGCGCAGGCGCTGCAGGGCCACCTGGTCGCCCTCCTTCTCGACCGGCCGCGCGACCAGATCGGTGAACTGCTGCGCCCGCGGGTACAGGCCCGGTGCCACCACGGACAGCAGCGACCACAGTTCCATCAGCCGGTTCTCGAACGGCGTGCCGGTGATCGCGAGCCGGAACGGCGCGGGCAGGTCCCGCACCGCCTGATACGTCTTGCCCTGCCGATTCTTGATCGCCTGCGCCTCGTCCAGGATCAGCCCACCCCACCGCCGGGCGTAGTACGCGTCCGACTCGAGCCGGAACAGCGTGTAGCTCGTGACCAGTACGTCGGCACCGTCGGCGAGTTCGCGGAGCGACGTGCCCCGGCGACCGGCGAGCGCGGTCACCGCCCGCACCGTGAGTCCCGGCGTGTGCGTGGCCGCCTCCCGGGTCCAGGCGTCGACCACGCTGGTCGGCGCGACCACCAGGAACGTGCCCGCGCCGGCGACTCGCGCGTGCGCGATCAGCGCGAGTGTCTGCACCGTCTTTCCCAGACCCATGTCGTCGGCCAGGACCCCGCCGAGGCCGGCGTCCCACAGGTACGCCAGCCAGCGGAAACCTGTCAGCTGATACTCACGGAGGGTGCTCACGACGCCGGTGGGCTCGATCTCGGGCAGGCCGTCGAACTCCTGCAGCTTCCGAGCGGCGGCCACCCAATCCGCGGCGCGGGCGTCCACGGTGCCCAGATCGTCCAGCGCGGCCCACGTCCCGAGATCGCCGCGGCCCACCCGCAGGCGATCGCGTGCACCGCGGTCGTGCAGTTGCGCGGCAGCCTCCACCAGATCCGCGAGCCGCTCGAACTCGGGGATGTCGGTGCGCAGGTAGCGCCCGCTCGGCAGCAGCAGGAACGGCTCGTGCATGGTGAGCGCGGCGAGCACGGTGGGCAGCGGCACCGACTCCCCCGCGACATCGATGCGCACCTGCAGGTCCAACCAGTCGGTATCGGCGGCGGTCTCGTCGCCGATCAGGTCGAAGGTCAGCTCGGGTGGCTCCTGCACCTCCTCGTAGGTGGTCTGGTCGCCCGTCTCATGCACCTCGACCCGCTCCCGCAGGTCGGGCAGCACCGTGCCCGCGAAGATCACCACCTCGAATCCCCGCAGCTGCCGGCGCGGCATCAGCCCGGCCGCATCGGTCAGCAGCTCCCGCGCGAACTCGTCGAGGTCGAGTGCCGCGAGCAGCGCCCGCTCGGTATCGAGCAGCCGTACGTCCCCCATGCCGTCCCGGCTGGTCAGCGCGAAGATCCGGTCCCGATCGCCGGCCCGGTAGCGCCACTGCCAGTCGAGCGCCGCTCGGTCGTGCCCCTGCCACTCCACCAGGAGCGCGAGCCGCGGGGGCTCCGGCGTCGCGAACGTGACGGTGCCGTCCGTCGAGCCGACCGGCAGTGCACGCGCGAGGCGCGGCAGATAGTTCTCGGCCAGCTTCTCGCGGTCGGCGACCGGCACCGTCAGGTACCCCGCGTCGGCGACGATGTCGCTCACGACCTCCGGCAACCGGTGATGGAGCCGAACCAGCTGCAGCACCGAGCGGCCCGGCCGCTGCCCGGGTGACAGCACGCCGACCCCGTGCGCGGGCCGGCCGATCGGGACCAGGTCCTCGCCGGAGACGAACCGGCCCTCGAGGTCGACGCCCAGTGCGATCCGGACGTCGCCCTGTCCGTCGGTCGCAGCGTCCGCTCGCAGCTCGACGGTGCCGTCCACCAGTTCGACGCCGTCGAGGGCGCCCCCTCCTACCACCTGTACTCCGCAGTCGATGACGTAGTTCAGCGCCGCCCAGAACGCCGGCCCGGCCTCGCGGAGCGTCGGCGCGGCACTCGCGTAGTAGTACCCCGGATCCTGGAGCGAGTTCTTCAGCGCCGCGAGGGCCGCCACCGCGACGTCGTCGTAACGGTCGTCGAACCGCGCACCGACGTCCCGCCAGGAGATCCCCGACTTGACCCACTTCCCGCTCTTTCCGCGGCGGACCACCCGCATGGCGATCCGGTCCGTCGGATCTGCAAAGCCTCGCTTGTCCGGCGTCACCGTCTCGAACTGCAACGCGATCGGCATGGGCGCGTGTTCGGGCGCCGACGGTGTCCCGAGGTCGGCGAGCAGCGCGTCGAGCCCCGCCTGCCACTGCGGCCGCCGGTCGGCCACGCCGGCGTTCGTTCCCAGGCCCATCAGGCTCAGCGCGAGGGCGGCCCCGTGCAGACAGTCCTCTTCGGCCGGGCATGTGCAGTCCGACGTGAGCACCAGCCCGTGACCGTCCCAGAACAGATCGAGTACCACGTGAACCGGAGGCGGGCCGGGAACGGTGGTCTCCACGACGAGGAGGTCGGTTCCCACCTCCTGGTAGGTCACGCTGACGATCACACGACTGAGCGCAAAGCCCTGCAGAGTGGTCTGCGCGCCGAAGTCTCGCAGGATCACTTCGCGAGTGAGTTCGTCGACCAGTCGGTGCATGCGGTTCATGCTGCCACGGGGGTACGACACCTGGCGTCGACGCCGGGCCGTGCGCAGCCGGCGCCGCTCGTGCCTGTCGTCCACATCACGTCACACCGACTCTCGCCGCCGAGCGCTACCACAACTACCGGGATTACGCTGGAAAACCATGGAAGCAGAACTGTTTCTCGTAGGCGGCCGGGTGGCCGCCGAGGGCCCCGCCCAGGCATGGCACGGAACGGTGCTGTCGCGGCGCACGGACGGCGTGCTGCGCGTCCGATTCGACGACGGCGAGGTGGCGCTGCTCGAGCCTCGACTCCTCGTTCCGCGTCCGCCGCGAGCTACCATCCCCACCATCCGCCGAGCCGCCGCGGACGGCCGGGTGATCCCGTTCCGGCGCCGCAGCATCCTACGGCGGCTGGCCGCGCGGCGGGCCGCCCGGCGCAGCCACCGCGCG
>NZ_BAABFR010000189.1:0-4001 GCF_039541155.1 Tsukamurella soli | reverse complement strand
TCGGCCCGGATCAGACGTTGATCGCGTCGGTCGTCACGGACCGCACCGGCTACTTCCGCCTGGAGGGATTGACGGACGGGGTGTTCACGATCGTGGCGAGCGTGTACGAGCCGACCGCGGTGCAGGTGCGCGTCGTCGGCGGCCAGCCGAACGTCGCCGACATCGCCCTCGGCTCGGCCCACAACACGATCGGTTCGTAACCGCACAACGCGAGAGCCCCGCACCGCCGACGGCGGTGCGGGGCTCTCGTCGTGCGGGGAGAGCGGCGGGCGTCAGATCTTCTTGAGCCGTCCCTCGAGCTCGTGCACGAGCGCGCGCCACGCCTCGGACTCGTTCTCGTAGGGCGCCGACGGTGCCAACCGCCGCGGCTGGGGGTCGAGCGCGTACGACACGAAGAAGCCCAGGGGGGTGGTAGGGCGCAGGGCCTCCCGGACCGAGCTGTCGTCCGCGAACTCGGCGGCGTCGAGCAGCAGCTCCACGGCGAGGTCCAGCTGATCCCGGTCCATCCGGCGGGGGCCGTCGACGATGTCCTCGGCGATCCCGGGGAGCACGTACACATTGTCGTCGTGCACCTCGACCTCGAGAGACCCGTCGGTCGCCGCGACGCGGACCTGGTCGTACGTGGCGACCTTCGACAGCTCGGTGTCGTTGTCGTCGGCCAGGTAACGCTCGAGTGCCGACGGTGACGTGAACACGAAGATCTTCCCGTCCTTGCCGAGGAACACGGGGAGGTCGTCGAGGTAGCAGCGGAGCGTGTAGTACTCGGCGTCGCGGGTGACGATCTTGACGGGGTCGATACCCACGCCACCCCAGAACGAGTCGTCCTCGTACAGGTCCTCGTCGTCCTCCAGCTCGTCGTCGGACTCCTCGTCCACCTCCTCGTCCACCTCCTCGTCGAGGTCGTCGTCGAGGTCGTCCGGCCCCTCCTCCGAGTTGAGGATGTCGATATCCGCGGCAGTGAGGTCCGTGTGCTCGAGTTCGCGCGCCTCGAGCATGTCCGCGGCCATCTTCTCCTCGGCGGCCGCCAGCTCCTCCTCGGCTGCGGCGACGGCGGCGGCCGACACCTCCGGGGCCGACACGACGCTCTCGATCGCGTCGATCACGTCGTCCCACTTGCGGGCGACGATCTGGCCGACCTTGTGCCACATCTCCATGCCTTCGCGGCCCTCGAAGTTGCGGGTTCCGATCCGCACGGTGCCCAACACGGGGTTGCCGTTGAAGAACTTCGTGACGTCCGGAAGCTCGCACACCTCGCCGATCAGCGACACGATCTCGAGCGTGTCCTCCAGCTCGGCGATGACCTCGGGGGTGGGCTGCTCGGCGGCCAGCTCGGCCACGCGGATCAGGTCGTAGGAGCGCTCGTCTTTCGGGGTGAACGCCTCGGCGGGCAGCTGCGTCAGCGCCTGCCACGCGGGATGGTCGTCGAGATCGTGCTCGGCGTCGCTGCGTGCGAACGCCACCAGCTCGGCGACCGAGCCGAATGCGTAGAGGTCGTCCTCGAGCCCGAGGAACGCCTCCCACTCGTCGTCGCCCTCCCGCCAGCGAGGTGCCCAGAGGGAGTACACCGGGCCGTCGGTGAGGCCGAGCTCGATCGGGACGATGTCAGACGCCATGCGCGCCAGCCTAGTGCACTCGTCGGACACCTCGGCGGACCCTGGGAGGCAGGGCGTCGAACCCGGGCGCGCCCGGTGGGCCGTGCGATGGACACGCGCGACGCGCACCCCTCCCGCGTACGTCGGACATATTCTGAGAAACTGTTTCATCCGCGTACTCGCGAGTATCGCGAAGTCGCGAGAAGGTAGGACGGAAGCGGCGTCTGCGCGAGCAGAATCGATGTGGCGCCGAACCGGCTAGCGTGTGCAGCAACGCGTTGCGGCGTGATGGCACAGCCGGGCGAACCAGGGTTGTTTTCAGGTGAGGAGTTGCCGAGTGTTCAGCCGAATCGCGATCGTCAATCGTGGAGAGGCCGCGATGCGGCTGATCCACGCCGTGCGGGACCGTAATGCGGAGACCGGGGAGGGCATCGAGACCGTCGCCCTGTTCACGGACGTGGATCGGACGGCGACGTTCGTGCGGGAGGCCGACGTCGCGTACGACCTCGGGCCGGCCGCCGCGCGCCCGTACATCAATCTCGAGATCCTCGAGAAGGCGCTGAAGGAGACCGGCGCCGACGCCGCGTGGGTCGGCTGGGGCTTCGTCGCCGAGGATCCGGCGTTCGCGGAGCTGTGCGACCGGCTCGGGATCACCTTCATCGGCCCCAGCGCCGACGCGATGCGCAAGCTCGGCGACAAGATCGGCGCGAAGCTGATCGCTGAGGAGGTCGGTGTCCCCGTCGCTCCGTGGAGCCGGGGTGCGGTCGAGTCCCTCGAGGCGGCCAAGGCGTCGGCCCGCGAGATCGGCTACCCGCTGATGCTCAAGGCCACCGCCGGTGGTGGCGGGCGCGGTATCCGGCTGGTCACCAACGAGGACGAGTTGGTCGACGCCTACGAGCGCACCAGCCAGGAGGCGGCGCGCGCGTTCGGCAGCGGCGTCGTCTTCCTCGAGCGCCTCGTCACCGGTGCCCGCCACATCGAGGTCCAGGTGATCTCGGACGGTGAGACCGCGTGGGCGCTCGGCGTCCGTGACTGTTCCATCCAGCGCCGCAACCAGAAGGTCATCGAGGAGTCCGCGTCGCCGGTGCTCAGCGCGGAGCAGGCCGACGAGGTCAAGTCGGCCGCCGAGCGGCTCGCGGTCGCCGTCGGCTACTGCGGCGCCGCCACCGTCGAGTACCTGTATCACCCGGGCGGTCGCTTCTTCGCGTTCCTCGAGGTCAACACCCGCCTGCAGGTCGAGCACCCGATCACGGAATCCGCCACCAGCACCGACCTCGTGCGCTACCAGCTGTACGTCGCCAGCGGCGGCAAGCTCGAGGGCACCCCGCCCGCCGAGCGCGGGCACGCCGTCGAGGCCCGTCTGAACGCCGAGGACCCGGACCGCGACTTCGCGCCGTCGCCCGGCAGGATCGTGCGACTCGCGCTGCCTGCCGGCCCCGGCATCCGCGTCGACACCGGCGTCAGCGAGGGCGACACCATCCCCGCCGACTTCGACTCGATGATCGCCAAGATCATCGCCTACGGCAAGGATCGCGACGAGGCCCTCGCCCGCCTGCGCCGCGCCATGGCAGAGACCACCGTCATCATCGAGGGTGGCGCCACCAACAAGAGCTTCGTGCTCGACCTGCTGGATCAGCCCGAGGTGATCGACGGCAGCGCCGACACGGGCTGGATCGACCGCGTCCGCGGCGAGGGACGCCTGGTCAGCCACCGGCACTCGGCCGTCGCGCTCGCCGTCGCCGCCGTCGAGGCCTACGAGGAGGACGAGCGGGTCGAGCGGCAGCGGCTGCTGTCGACGGCGTTCGGCGGCCGCCCCCAGGTGCAGCACGAGAGCGGCCGCCCGCTCGACCTCAAGCTGCGCGGCGTGTCCTACCGCGCGCGCGTCGCCCGGGTCGGCGCGCACCGCTTCCGTGTGGGCATCGAGGCCGGCGGCGAGGCCGGATTCGCCGACGTCGAGGTCGACCGGTTCGACCGTTGGGGCGGCCAGATCCTGGTCAACGGCACCCGGTACCGCTTCGTGATCGGCACGCACGGGCCGGTCCACTTCGTCGAGGTGGACGGCGTTGCGCACCGCGTCAGCCTCGACGAGGGCGGCGTGGTCCGCTCGCCGGCGCCGGCGCTCGTCGTCGCGACCCCGGTCGACGTCGGTGCCGAGGTCGAGGCCGGTGCGCCCGTGATGGTGATCGAGTCGATGAAGATGGAGACGGTGCTGCGCGCGCCGTTCAAGGCGCGCCTCAAGGAGCGCGTCGCATCGGTCGGCAGCCAGGTGGAGACCGGCGCGCCGCTGCTGCGGCTCGAGCCGATCGTCGACGACGACGAGGACGGCGCCGACGGTGCCGGCGACGCTGCCGTGGCCGTCGAGCTGGACCTGCCGGCGCCGCCGGCGCACGTCCCGGCCGACGCCCGCCT